>JBILRD010000361.1:0-3086 GCA_044372845.1 Saprospira sp.
CTTTTTTTTAAAATTTTATCAAGTTTAAAAATTGCCTCATCAATTTTACCAGCATTAAAATCTTCAAAGGCTTTTTTAAATGCCTCTTTTGTTTTTTTAGGAGCATTTTTTGTTGTGATAAAATCTTGTTGAGCTAATAAATTTACAGATAACAAACAAGATAAAAGCAGAAGATATAATATTTGACTTTTCATAATTACACAATGATCAAACAGATCTTTTATTAAATTTTCACTATTAAATACTACTTAATTTTATCAGGATTATTCTTTATAAAGTCTCCCCAACCTGAAAATTTTTTACCTGAAATTTTGTTTAAACCTGAATTGTTCAAATAGTGGCAATATGCAACTCCAACAGCATCAGTAGCATCCATAAATTTGTGGTGAAATTCTCCTTGAACTAAATGAGGTAACATGGCAGCAACTTGCTCCTTTGAAGCGGCTCCATTTCCAGTAACAGATTTTTTAATGGACCTTGGACTATATTCACATACTTCTATTCCTTTACATGCAATTGCTGTCATCGCTGCGCCTTGAGCTCTTCCAAGTTTTAACATAGCTTGAACATCTTTACCAAAAAAAGGAGCTTCAATAGCTGCTTCTGAGGGTTCATATAAACTAATTAGTTTTTGAAGTTCTTCAAAAATAAATTTTAATTTATGGGACTGATCATCGAACCTTCTCATATCCAAAATCCCCATACTAACCAATTTTGGTTTATTAGAATCTGCTTGTAAAAAAGCATACCCTAACAGATTTGAGCCAGGATCTATTCCCAGAATAATTTTTTTCATTTAAAAAATTTAAAGAATACAAATATAATTAAATAAATTGACAGCATATTACAAGGATAAGTTCTAAAAGAACAAATAGGCACTAAGAATATAATAATATGAATGTAACACTTATACAAACAGATTTATTTTGGGAGGACATTGATAATAACTTAAAAATGTTCGATGAAAAGATTACAATAATCAAAGATACAAACCTTATCATACTACCAGAAATGTTTACAACAGGCTTTAGCATGAATGTTAATATCCTATCTGAAACAATGAATGGCAAAACAATAAAATGGATGTTAGATTGGGCTAGAGTAAAGAATGCAGTAATTGCTGGAAGTATTATTATAAAAGAAAATAATCTATTTTACAATAGATTCATATGGGCAGAGCCAAATGGGGGAATAAAATACTATGATAAAAAACACTTGTTTTCTATGGCGAATGAAGATCAAAGTTACAGCCCCGGTAAACAAAAAATAATTATTGAGTATTTAGGGTGGAAAATATGTCCTTTAATTTGTTACGATTTAAGATTTCCAATTTGGAATCGTAATCTAGAAGATTATGATATCGCAATATATGTAGCAAACTGGCCTGAAAAAAGAGCAAATCATTGGAAAAGCTTACTAATGGCAAGAGCTATTGAAAATCAATGTTATGTTTTAGCAGTAAATAGAATAGGTATAGATGGCAAAGGGCTTAATTATAATGGTGATACATCAATTATTGACCCTACAGGTGATATCATTTTTCAAAAAAGTAATGAGGAATCTACATACCAATACTTACTAAAAAAAGAAGAGTTACAAAACATTAGAAAAAATCTACCTTTTCTAAAAGATAGAGATCAATTAGTTTTTTGATTGTTTAATACATTCAACATTTTCACTCTAACAATTTCTGATAATATTGGAATCTCACTTTCAGTATACCCAATAGTAGGAATTGGCTCTAACCATATTGCTTTTACAATTCCAGGACGAGCCTGAAAAAGATTTGTAGGACTCATTATTTTTTCGGAATTTAATATAACTAATACTGCTATTGGAAAATGAGATTTAACTGCAAGATTAAAAGCACCATTATGGAATTTTAACAAAGGCTGCTCAGACATATTCCTTGTACCTTCTACAAAAATCTGAATAGAACCCTTATCTTTTAAATGGGATTTCATAATACCTAAGCTTTTTATTCTTGAATCAGCGCTTTTCCTATCAACTAGAACGTGCATATTTCTAGCAAGATAACCTACAAAAGGTATTTTATTAACTTCAATTTTTGCTAAAAAGGAGTATGGTATAGGGCTTGAGGACATCGATATTGGGATGTCAACCATTGATAAATGATTAGAAACAATAATATATCTTTGATTTTTATCTATATTATTTCTGCCAGTTGATTTAACAATTACACCCATTCCCATCAAAAGTACTTTACCCCATAATTGGGTAACAAAGAAAGAACTCTTGTATTTTATACTTTCATTAAAAAAATTAAAAATAATTAGATACAAAAATGAAGCTACAAAACCAGTTAAAAAAAACCAAAATAATACCCATAAAAACCAAATAGTTTTTATTACAACTAATATTAAAGTAATTATCCTTCTCATAAAGTATTAAATAATTTTTCAAATATAAAATGAAATTCAAACAAACAAGAAGCCCCCTGTAACTTTTGTTACAGGGGGCTATTATATTTAGGCAGGCGGCGACCTACTCTCCCACTTACGTAGTACCATCGGCGCTGAAGGGCTTAACTTCTCTGTTCGGAATGGATAGAGGTGTATCCCCTTCGCTATGACCACCACACCTTCTCTTCGAAACGAATCTTTCTTCGTCCCTTTTTTCTTTTGACATACATTATTGACTTTATTAGAGTTTGAGCGCAAGGCCTTTACCTTGTTTTACTTTTAAAGAAGAAATTTAGGAAGCTATCGAGTAATTAGTATTGCTTGGCTCCCTAACACATCACTGTGATTCCACCTGCAACCTAT
Source organism: Saprospira sp. (assembly GCA_044372845.1). Classification (GTDB taxonomy): domain Bacteria; phylum Bacteroidota; class Bacteroidia; order Chitinophagales; family Saprospiraceae; genus Saprospira. The sequence goes on from JBILRD010000361.1 coordinate 2,787, forward strand.
CTACGTGGTCATCTACCACGTCTCTCAACGGAATACTCATCTTGAGGTTGGCTTCGCGCTTAGATGCTTTCAGCGCTTATCCTTTCCGAACATAGCTACTCGGCATGCATTTGGCAACACAACCGACACACTAGAGGTTCGTCCAACTCGGTCCTCTCGTACTAGAGTCAGCTCCTCTCAATATTCCAACGCCCGCAATAGATAGAGACCGAACTGTCTTGCGACGTTCTGAACCCAGCTCGCGTGCCACTTTAATGGGCGAACAGCCCAACCCTTGGAACCTTCTCCAGCCCCAGGATG
>JBILRD010000021.1:0-11748 GCA_044372845.1 Saprospira sp.
TTCCAGTTCCAGAAGTTTGTGTTATGGTTGAGCTTCCCGTTACGTAAATTTTATTGTTAACAGTTGAGCAGCTGTAACCAAAATTAGAGTGAGGAAAACTAGCCAATTGAACCCAGCTATCTGTTGATGGGGTATATTTCCACCAGTCATTTAAATATGTATTTGTACTCCAGCCGGTCCCTACATAACCAGAATTTGCTACATTTGTAGCTACTGCTGAATGTCTGCCAATTGCGGGGCAACTGCTTTTTTGTGTCCAGCTATCTGTCTGTGGATTGTATTCCCATAAATCGTTATAATAAGGTCCTGAATTGCCTTGACCAAAACCCACATATCCTTTTCCATTTACCACAAAAGCTACAGCATTCATCCTTGGGCTATTGCCATAGGCAAAAGGTGCCCTTTCTGTCCATTCATCAGTTATTGTGTTATATTCCCAAAAGTCACTTAATAACCCTACGTTAGGTGTAGATATTCCATGAGGGTCATAATATCCCAATCCGACATATATTTTATTTCCTATTGCAAAACTAATAGCCCCAACCCTTGTTGGAAAATTAATATTGGTTAAATTGTTATCAAGACCAATATCGGCCATTCTCTGCCATGAGTCTTGTGTATTTTGTGCTAACCAAACAAATAAATCATTACTATATACAGCACAGCTACTTGAACTTGTAACTCTGCAGACAATTTTCTCACCATTTATCCAATTACTATTTGTATAGGTCGGAGAATTGCTTCCTACTGTCAATCCATTTTTATACCATTGATAAGTTGGATTAGATCCAACATTTGTCACATTCGCTGTAAATGTGATGGAAGTATTAGGACTATTTTCTGCTAACTGTCCTGAAGCGCTGATTCGAACATCAGGGTCATTTACTGTTACAACAATTGGTGAAGATGCTAAACTTGGACAAATGCCATTAGATACAGATAATGTGTATGTACCTGAATCATATATATCTACCGATCTTGTTGTTTCTCCATTTGACCAAATAAGACCAAGTGATTGATTGGCAGTTAAGGTCACCATATTACCTTTACAAAATGAGAGGGGCCCGCTAGCGCTAATTGTGGGGGCATTTGGTGCTAATACAACAGTTACGGTTACTTGATTTGAACTAGTTGAATTACAAGCTCCATTACTAGTTACAAGCGAATAATTACCAGAACTATTTACAGTTATAGAATTAGTCGTTGCTCCATTTGACCAGAGATATGCTCCGGTATTTGAAGAGCTTAGAGTTACAGAATTTCCGCTACATATTGTCAATGCGCCACTCGGAGTTATCGTGGGCGTAGTAGGCCTTGGTAAAATTGTTACAGTAAGTGTAGAAGAGTTTGTTGGACAATAATACTGATTGGATGGTGTATACTCATATCGAACATAATAGGTGCCGGAATCTCTAACTGTAATAGATTGTCCAAAGCCTATATAGGTAGAGCCATTATACCAACGATTAAAGTTAAGGGCATTTTCCGGATGATTGGTAGAAAGAATAACAGAATCACCTTGGCAGAATGTCAGAGGGCCATTTGCTGTGATTGTTGGCACAGAAGAATTTGGATAAACTCTGACTTGGATTGAATCTCTGCTCGAGGTGCAATTTCCATTGTTATGGGTTACCCAATACCATCCATTATTTCTGGCTACAATTGACTGTGTGGTGGCACCTGTCGACCATAAATTACCAAAACTGTAGTTAGAATTTAAGGTTACAGAATCCCCCTGACAAAATGCGGTAGTGCTATTGAATGAAATTGTGGGTACCGAAGGTGTCTGGTTGACAGTTACAGTAGTAGTAGCTGTTGCTGTACAACCATTTGTAGCAGTTACAGTAACCGTATAATTTCCGCTCATAGCAGTTGTACTATTGGTCCTAAATGGATTTTGAAGTGAGGATGTAAATCCACCAGGACCAGACCATGAGTAAGTTCCTCCGCCTGAAGATGATAAGGATATAAAACTACCAGTACAATAGGGTCCTGTATTGGAGGCAGTGGGAACAGGAACTGAGTTCACAACAATAGAAGTTGAAGCCGATGTTGCTGAACAACCAGGAGAATTATAAACAGTTACGGCATATGTTCCTGCTGCTGTAGCATTTATAGATTGTGTTGTTGCGCCTGTTGACCATAGGTAAGCTGAGGCGGAACTTGAAGTTAGAGTTACAGAATTTCCTTGGCAAAAATTGATAGGGCCGTTTGTTGTGATAATTGGTGTGGTTGGAAGTGGGTTTACAATTACACTAATACTATCTGATGAGGAAAAGCAAATACTATCAATCGTTGAAACAAAAAAACTGCCTGTACTAGAACTTGAAATAGACTGAGTTGTTGCTCCATTAGACCACAAATTTCCATTCGGATAACTTGATGAAAGTGTAACAGAGTTTCCAAAGCAAAAAGATGTATTGCCACTTGTGGTAATTATTGGTCTAGGTGATGATTGTATAATTTTATGGATATAAACATCAACATTACCAAGAGAACTTAATGTATATGTTCCCAAGTCAGGATTGAAATCTACATTACTTGTGAAATGTCCTGTTGTAATAAGATTTGAAGATGGATCTAAAACAATTGAGTTGCCCTGATCGTCTCCTGTACCTCCTATATTTTTTATCCAAATTAAATTTCCATTAGAATCAAACTTGTTAATGTAAATATCTTGTACACCTGAAGATAATAAATTGTATTGTCCAGCATTAGGATCAAAATCAACAGTATTTTGAAAATATCCCGTTGAGTATATGTTTGAATTATTGTCAACAACAACCGAATTGCCCATATCTAATCCAGTGCCACCAAAGTTTTTTGCCCAAATTAAGGAACCATTATTATTTATTTTACATATGAAAATATCTTGGGATCCAATTGAAGTAATATTAGAAACACCCATATTTGGATCAATGTCAATAGTTGATGAAAAATAACCTGTAATTAAAACATTTGAGGATCCATCTAAAATTATTGAATTACCTTGATTTGCTCCAGATCCAACTCCACCCATCGCCTTTGCCCATAAATTACTGCCATTAGAATCTAATTTGTTTGCAAATATTGATTGAGAACCCGCAGAACTTATGTTGAATATGCCTGCTCCTGGGTCGAAATCAGCAGTTCCTGCAAAACTACCAGTGGTATAAACATTACAATTTGAATCAGTAATTATTGAATTTCCCAAATCATTAAAAGAGCCACCAATTTTTTTGGCCCATAAATAATTACAATTATTGTCATATTTACTAATATATATGTCTTGTGAACCAGAAGATATTAGATTGTTTATTGAAATACTAGGATCAAAGTCTGCAGTGCCTGAGAAAGTGCCTGTTGTCAAGATATTGCCATTTATGTCTACAGTTATATCATAACCAGAGTCCAAACCCGTACCACCCATTTTTTTTGCCCAAACAAAATTTCCATTTGCATCAAGTTTGGTGATAAAAATATCTGTTGAACCAGAAGAACTAAGGTTAAATACCGATATTCCGGGATCGAAATCAGCAGTTCCCTGAAAATAACCTGTTGCATATACATTGCCCGTATTGTCCACAAAAATGGCTTTACAATAGTCATTTAATGTACTTCCAAAATTTTTTGCCCAAATAAAATTACCACTCGAATCATACTTACAAATAAAAATATCAATCTGTCCGACAGAAGTCAAATTGTTAATTCCTATACCTGCATTAAAATCAACTGTTCCTTGAAATGTACCTGAAAAATAAATATTACCAGACCCATCTGTTTTTACAGAATAACTAATATCCATTCCAGTACCTCCACCACCCATACTCTTCGCCCAATAACATTGTGAAAATCCAAGGTTACTCAATACCAGACTCGTAAGAATTGAAAGTAATATTCTTGTCATATTATTTTTTTCGTTTTTTCTTGTTCAAACAATTAGTATTATCTATTAAATAGCTTTCTACTTTTGTAATATTTTCTTTGGTACAATCATCTGTTTTGAATAGCACTAATAGCAATTCAAAATTATCGATGGCATAAATAGATTCTTCGAGATACCCTTTTTCTCGCTTATCCTCTTTTGAAAGGTACTTGAGCATGGTGTTCATCCAGCCATATCCTCTTGTATCCAAATGTGCTGGAATCCTTTCTATAAAAGGTCTGGAGCTGGCTTTACCCACATAGACCACTTCATCATCTTTTTTGAAAATATAGACCCCATGATGTAAATTACAATCAATAGGTTCTTTTAATACAAAATCCTTTAGTAGGAGCTGATTCAATTTTTTTCCTTCCAGTGATTGGATATCGTCCAGCAATTTATCAATTTCTATAGGGTTATAGATTATAAATGGAATAGGAGCTTCAATAGAATGAATCATAATAATTAAAATAATGCTGTATAAATGTAACAGAATATTTACGAATATACAAAGGTAGACATACACAAAAATAACATGTCCAACCCTATTCCCTGAAAATCTTTTGTTTCATTTTTGTTTCATTGCCCCAAAAGTATTTAGGAAAATAATGTTATGCTTATATTGTTATAATGTTATACCACTTAAAAAAGGAACTGGAAAAAAAAGCGGGTTTCAGACTTAGCTCCGTGAAAGCGTACAGAAGATTCGAAAAAATACTGTACGAAGGGGGATATTTTGTTTCTTATAGTACCTTGAACCGTATTTTCAGTATCAGCAAAAAATCCGTAAATCCTCGTTCAGAGACTTTGAATATTCTAAGTCAATATCTTGGATATCATGACTTTGAGCATTTTATGTCTTCTGCACCTAAGTCTGAACAATTTCGGGAGAAATACTATTCTACGGAAATCGAATTCAAGGCCTACCTGTTGAATCAGGACTATCAAAGTGCAATTGACCTCTATCATGATATCAAAAATGAAGAGGCAGATTCGCTGGAGGGACTTACTCAGATTCTGGGAAAACAGCTTTTCAACAATAAAGAATTTGAAGTGGGTGTCCTCGAGCTATTGCTCAAAAGAGAAAAGAGATGTCCCTATTTTGTTGAGTATTTTGTCTATGAGGACGACCCCTATGGACATTATCAGTGGACTTTGGAAAATATTTATCAACAGGCTAGTAATCAAGATGAAAAGGCAGTTTTTAACTGCCTTTTCATCAACCGAAAAAATATTCTGAAGGGGAATTCTTTTGATTTTGAAGAACTTAATCCCCAAAAATTCAGCTTCCATTTATCAGCCCGTTATTATGAAATGGAACTGCTAGTCCAAAAAGCCACCAATAAAAAAATATCCCCCAATTTTGTGATAGACAAAACCAATCAGGTGATTCAACATCTATCAAAATTAAAAACAGAATCCGAAAAGCTGGCGCTGATTGGCAGGTGGAACCGGGGACTGATCTATAGCAATGCCTACCCCCTACTTAAAAATCATCAGGAATGGTATCAGCTTTCTTTGGCTGCCTTTCAGATTGCTATTGATAATCTGGAGTTCAAAGCCGCTATCTATGCATTTCTGAAACTGGCACATGGTCTATCCTTGCCTTTGGATTTTTATAAATTTAATCGATATGAAAATGCCGTTTCTGAATCGCAGCTGATATTATCTATGGCTTTTGGAAATGAAAAGGCGGTAAATGCTTACAGGAAATACCTGGGAATATCTTTGGAATTGGGAACTTAGAATATTTTTTACCCCAATAACCATATCCACAAATAATTCCACAGAAAAAAATAAAGGAATCCAAGCAATACAGCAATGAACATTCTTTTTCTTATGGGCCCTACATCCCCAATTCGCTCTTTGAACTGTGCAAGATGTTCGGGGTCATCTTTTGCTGTTAAGACCATCACGGTAAAACTGATCAATAGTGTTGTTATGGTCAAAATAATCAATCGCCAGACATAGGCACCGATTTCACCTTCATGGTAGGGCAGTTTTTTACTAATATCGAAGAAATTATAAAATATGTTCAAGAAAGGGACTGCAGCCATAGCCGTCAACTGTGTCCAGGCATTGATGCGCCACCAAAACCATCGAAGGATAAAGATGGGTGCCACTCCGGCAGATAAGGCAAAAAACCATCGTATAACGGATTCGAGATTTTCAGCATAATATGCCGAAAAGATGGCCATGACACTCAAAAACAACATAGAACCCAACAAAAATAGCGCCGGGGCCTCCTTTGACTCTTTTAAAAATACCCTTTGATAGAGATCTCTTGACCAGAAGCCAATCCCCCAGGTCAAAAGAGATTCGCAACTGCTGATAAAAAGACTGAACCAGCCAATAACAATAAGGGGATGCAGGTAGTCTGGCAAAATATGTATAACAGCTGTATTAAAATCTTGAACGCCATGATGGGTAGAAGAGAACATCATCAATACCAGAAGCATGGTGGCAATGCTACTGAAGAAGCCCAGTACAATATTCACCAAACCTGTTAAAACGGCTGCTTTGGGAGAATTGGACGAGCGGTATCTCAGCATCTCCTGACCGCCACCATCAAAGGTCTGTACGCTCCACCATTGTATAAAAATAAAAACAAGACTATAAAACCAACTTGCTTCATTTTTTGGTAAAACCTGTGTAATCTCCGGTCGATTTGCTTTCAGTTGGGTCAGGGAATGAAAAAGTCCGCCATTGTTTTGAAAGACAAAAATACCTAGAACTATCAATGCTGCCAGGTAAAAAAAATAGTGCAGCAAATCCGTTTTAATCTTGATGGAAAAACTGTTTTTCAGAGAAAAGATAAAGAGACAAATCCCGGTGATGAGCAGGGCATTGTTTTTATCTATTTCAAAAAAAGCCATCAGCACCTTTGAAAAGGCCAGCACATGAAAGCTTAGCAAGAGCATGACAATCATCATTCCTACATAATAGGCTCTGAAAATTTGCAGTATTTTAGCGCCAAGACCACTGTATCTCAGCGTAATAAAATCATTGTCGGAAACCAATTGCAGGCGATGCCAAAGGGGGGCAAAGACAAGTGGTACGATAAAAACCCCAATGATTGATGACCAGTATTGCCAGAGTCCCCATATGCCCTGTTTTTGAATTACCTCATAAATCAGTTGCCCCTGTTCGGCAGAAAGGTAAACCATAAACAGCGAGATTCCGGTCAGGATCCAGCTGCTGCCTTTTGATAGGGTAAGAATCTGACTTTTCCATCCCCTGCGACTCAGGTAGCTGATCAGTAGCAGCAAGAAAATATAGAGGATGTAGAAGGGCATTTATGCAATTTTCTCTTTTCGGACGAATTGAGGGGAATTATTTGTTTTTCAAAAAATTAAAACCCTGAAGTGTTAATTATTAATTTTTTGGGCAGCTTCTATTATATCCTGAATGAGCAATTCAGGGGAACGTTTAGACATAAATTAAATCTTCTTTAATTGCTTCAAAATAACGAGGCTTTAGACCCTCACGGGTTATCAAATCAACCTTTCTTTGCAATCTGTTTTCCAATAAATCAGCCAATGTAAAAAAGTCCATTCCTATAGGTCTTGAAAAATCTACCAGTATATCGATATCACTTTTATCTGTGAAATCTTCACGTGTAACTGAACCAAACAATCCCAAGGCAGAAACTCCAAATTTTCTGGAAAGTTCCTCTTTCATAGATCGTAGGATGGATTTGATGTTTTCTAGTCTATCCATAAATTATAACTTTTGTTTTATCCAGTTCCTGTCTAAAAAATCTATTGTTAATAGCTCTTTCTTCTAATAAATCAACCTGCCTTTTAAATATATTTTCAAGTTTATCTTTAATGTTAAAATATAAATCTGTGTATTTATAGGGGTCGTTTTCGTTAATATCAACTACCATATCCACGTCCGAACTGTCATTGAAATCATCTCTAACAACAGAACCGAATGCGAACAGCGTTTTTACCTTGTTTGATTCACAAAGTTTTTTTATCTGGGATATTTTATTTTCATCTATGTTCATAGTCTGTTTTTTAAAAGCTACACCAAATAAAATTAACGAAAAAAATAATCTAATGTATAAACCTGTTATAAATTTATAGATATGCTATACTACTTCAACTGAAAAGTGTACTCTGCTACCGCTTTAATCTCCTCCGGTTTCAGGATGCCTTTGTAGGGCTGCATGGCTCCCTTTCCATTGGTAATATGCGTAATTCTCTCCTCTAGCGTCATTTTGGATTCCGGAATTGGTTTGGCACCGTTCAATCCCATTTTACCATCAGCTCCATGACAGTTGACACAGTGTTTTTTAAAAATATTGTAGCCCGAAATCGCTTCTTCAGCTTTGGCTTCTTCTTTTTTATTGCTGCTGCAGGCATTTATCAATAGGGTAAAAACGATAAAGACTGACATTAAAATTCTAATTTTCATAACTTATGATATTGAATATATTTTATTTGAATCAATTTGATTATTATTACAATGGTCTGTAAAATTACCACATTATTTCAAGAACAAACAAAAATTTTAGCATTATGGAGCCATTTTTAATAGGTCTTGCCGTCGCTTTGGTCGTTCTGTTTTTTACTACTGTCAAGATTGTTAAAGAAAGAACTGCCCTGGTAGTGGAGCGCTTTGGTAAGTATAACAGAATTCTAAGTCCTGGGTTGAATATGATGATACCTTTGCTTGATAAAGTCAGCAAAAAAGTCAATCTAAAAATCCAGCAGATGAATGTTCATGTAGAAACCAAAACCAAGGATAACGTCTTTATCAAACTTCAGGCATCTGTACATGTACAGGTGATGCCCAGCAAAGTCAGAGAAGCCTGCTATGAATTGGACGATCCCTATGCTCAAATCTCATCCTATATTTTTGATGTAGTCAGAGCCGAAGTTCCAAAACTGGATCTCGATGATGTTTTTGTTCGTAAAGACGACATCGCCAATGCTGTAAAAAGTGAGATTTCTGAAAACATGGAAAAATATGGCTACAAAATCATTCAAACTTTAATCACGGATATCGATCCTGATGCCTTGGTCAAAGAATCCATGAACCGTATCAATGCTGCTCGCCGAAACAAAGAAGCCCTTTCAGAAGATGCCGAAGGTCGTAAGATTGCCAAAATCAAAGACGCTGAAGCCGAAAAGGAAAGTAAAAGATTACAGGGAGAAGGGGTGGCAGAACAACGTCTCGCCATCATCAAAGGTTTTGCAGATTCTGTCGAAGGGTTCAGCAACACTTTGAAAGATGTTTCGGCTCAGGAGATCATGCAGTTTGTCTTGTTGACTCAGCATTATGACACGATTCGAGAAATCGGCGAGAAAAACAGTTCGATTTTGGTTCCTTACAGTCCGGGAACGCTCAAAAATCTTCAGGAGCAGATTATGGAAGGCTCTATGCTAAGTGATGAAATGAAAGATTTGCGCATCGAATCCTCTAAAGAAATCAAAGGGCCAAAAACTTTCATAGAAAGGGAAAAACAAATGCAGGATATCCATAAAAATATCGATGAGATTTAGTTTTTTTGAAGAATATTATAGAGAGTTGCTTTGGTAACTCTCTTTTTTTGTCGATTTCAAATCGTTTGAAAATTTATGCTTTTAACCCTTCAGGGCATTATTCTCAGAACAGTAAAATACTCGGAGAGCAGCCTCATCTGCGATATTTATAGCAGGGAATACGGCTTGAGATCTTACATCATCAGTGGTGTCAGACAACAAAAATCGAGAGTCAGCCCCGCTTTGATCAAGGCAATGAACTGGGTAGAGATGGTCGTCTATCACCGTGAAGACAAAGAAATCAACAGGGTCAAAGAAATAAAATCGGCTTTTATCTACAAGAAAATTCCTTTCGATATTATCAGAGCTTCTATCGGTATTTTCATGACGGAACTGTCTCAAAAATCGATTAAAGAATCGGTGTCAAATCCAGAACTCTATGATTTTCTTTATTACAGTTTTACTTTTTTAGACAGTATGGAAGGGAAATTGAATAATTACCACCTTTCATTCATGGTAAAACTGACCCAGTACCTGGGCTTTATGCCTGAGGCCGAGGAGTATTTTGAAACTGAAAACGACCTATATTTTGATTATCAAAATGGTATTTTTATCAGTGATAGAGCCGCCCATATCTACTGTTTCTCTGCTTTTCACAGTAAGGTTTTTTTACAATTGATTGAAATGTCTATGGAAGAATCCGGCCAGATAAAAATGACAGCCGAGTCCCGGATGATTTTCATCGAAGATCTGATCAGATTTTACCAATATCATATCGAGAAACTGCAGCTCAATGCCCATGATGTCCTGCATCAGGTTTTATCATAGGGCCTTGACGCTAAAACCTTCTTTCATCAACAATTTCAAAACTCCGTTTGGACCGCCCAGATGGGCTGCACCAACAGCATAAAAGACAGGTTTTTTCTTGGACATCTCCTTAATCTTCGGAATCCAGTTACTGTTACGTTTGATCAGCAGCTCTTCTTCGGCATTTTTCATATCCCCGAACAAATCTTCACCAGATTGGGTAATCATCTCTTCGATATTCTGGGATTTGTACAATTCCGTGAGTTTTTTAAACTCACCCTTTCCTTCATTATCTCCTTTTTGGATGTTTTTAATGGACTCCAGAAGCACTTTCGCCTGATCTTCGTAAGGAATTTTTTCGAAAACATTGATCTGATCTTCAATTGTTTCCAGACCATCAAAGCTCATTTTTCTTTGACTGCCAATCGCCATCAGTTCCATTTCATAAGTTTTTACTGGACCATCAATCATGTCCTGATAGAGGAAGGATTGTAAAAACATAGGCTTCCAGTTTTCAATCATGGAAAAGGGCATCATCTTCACCTCGGGATTTTTAGAGTCCTCTGTAAAATATTTCTTAACCAGCTCATAATCATCAGCGCTCAGTAAATCCTTGAGTTTTTTACCCTTCATAGGAGCCAGTGACAGGAGTTTTAAACTATTGTCCATCATCTTGTTCATATCGATTTCCATGACCATTTTCTTGGTCTTATGGATAGCTTTAATGGTTTTTTCTTCGAGAAAATAGTCCTTTTCGGCAATGAGATGGATGGTTCCGAAAATATAGGATTTTTTAATGCCCTTGCCGCTGATTTCCCAAAGCAAAGAGTTGTCCAGCTTTTCCGGTATTATATTTTTTTGAGCAGAAAGGTAGTTTACAAATCCGCTAAACAGGATAAAGAGCAGAGATAGGTTGCGCATGTTTTTTGATTTTATAATTTGATATTAAGTTCTTTTTCAATTAGTCCGATGATATCGCCATTGGCAATGTGATGGACGGCTCGAATGCCTGTGGATGCTGCCCCTTCTATATTGTCGGCATTGTCATCAATGAACAGCGTTTCGGCAGCGTTAATTCCAGCATCTTTCAGTACAAATTCATAAGTGGCCGTATCTGGTTTTCTTCTTCCGATGAGGTGCGAGTAATAGGCTTTGTCGAAGAGCGCATCAAAATCAAGATTGCCATGTTCCTTTTGGATGATGGTATACACATCACGAAGATGGATGCTATTGATATTGCTCAAAAGAAATAGGCGATATCCTTTTTCCTTCAATTTTTTCAACAACTCTATTCTTTCCAGTGGAAAATCCAACAACATAGCTGACCAGGCTTGATTGATCTGCTCGTCATTTAATGGAGAAGGATTAAAAGATTTGATGGTCTGTACAAATTCCAGTTCCAGAATTTCATTGGTCTCAAATTTTGAAAATAAGGCCCTGTCATACAATTTTTGTCTGATCCATTCATGTGTTTTTTTATCTCCTACCAAGGCTTCAAAAGCCGCATCCGTTTTCAACATGTCGAGATTGAGCAAAACAGCACCG
>JBILRD010000190.1:0-4876 GCA_044372845.1 Saprospira sp.
CAATTAACAATACTCGTGGAAGTTTTGAATTTTCACTAATTTATTTGTTCCCTGGAGATTTCAAAAGACAAATCGGTTGTCCGGTATTTAACTAATATTTATATTAAAGTAATATTTTATCCTGGTACATTATGTATCAGGATTTTTTAATTTATGGATATGTTTCAAGTTAGAAAAGGATTAAAATCAGACTTAACTGTTTTATTTGCTTTTATAAAAGCACTGGCAGATTATGAAAATGCCATCCATGAGGTTGAAAATAATGTTGAAACTTTAGAGAGAGATGGATTTGGTAATCATTCTTATTATGAATTTTTTGTTGCAGAATATCAAAATGAAATCGTTGGTGTAGCATTATATTTTTATAACTACTCAACATGGAAAGGGAAAGTCTTATATCTTGAAGATATTATAGTTTCTGAACCTTATCGTAGAAAGGGCCTTGGAAAGATGCTATTTGATGCTATTATTATTGAAGCCCAAAAAATGGAAGTAAAAAGGTTGAGTTGGCAAGTATTAGATTGGAATGAACCAGCTATACGTTTTTATGAAAAAATAAATACAAATTTTGACCATAGTTGGATAAACTGTAAGCTTACCAAAGAACAAATAGAAGCTTATAAATTTTAGTAATCAAGATGAGATTTTTTATATTCTTTTTTTTAATAGCTAGTATTTTGGAAGGTCAAATTCTAAATACAGATGCAATCCTAAGGTCTGTTGATAGTACAAAAAGATTTTACTCTATTGTTGATTTTGGATTAAACTTAAATAAACAGAATACATTGCTGATTTCATTGGACAGCAAGGCAGATTTCTCATTTACGTTCAAGCAGAATACTATAATATCTTCCTCTAGTTTTGCATTATACAAAACTGGCAGTGTTAATTTAGTTAACGGAGGATATTCTCACCTTAGAATTAGAATACTTGAAAATTATAAAGTTCAACCAGAATTTTTTTTACAATATCAGTTGGATGGTATAAGAGGAATGGAGGAAAGGATACTATCGGGTTTAAATTGTAGAATTAAATTTTTAGATAAAAATAAGATATCGCTCTTTTCAGGTTTGGGACTGATGTATGAATTTGAAAACTGGAATTACAGTGGGATTAGACCTGATGCCGTACCTGGAACTGAAAATGTTCGAAACAGCTTTTTGAAATTAAATAGTTATATTAGTTTTAGGCAAAAGCTTAGTGAATATATAGTTTCAAATTTTGTAATGTATTTACAAACTAGACCAGACTCTTATTTTGTTGTACCCAGAATATCCTCAGATGCCCAGATAACTTTTAAGTTGAATAGACATATTTCTTTCAGTATGAGATATAATATTTTTTACGATGCAGCGCCCCCTGTACCTACTTTTAATTGGTTTTACTCAATCGTAAATAAGATTGTGTTTAATTTTTGATCATTGAACAAAGAATTCCTGTTGCAACAGCCGCATTAAGTGATTCAGCATGTCCGTATTTTGGAATACTTATAGGGATATGTTGTAGATTAAGTATTTCATTTGAAATTCCTTTGGATTCATTCCCAATAATTATGAATGCATCTTCCTCAAAGGGTACTTCGTTGGCATTTTTGCCTTTTAATACTGCTGCATATCGAGGAATGTTTGGGTGTTCTAAAAACAAATTTTCAAGATTTACGTAATGTATATTAACTCTTAGAAAACTTCCCATCGTTGATTGTAAGACCTTAGGATTATAAAGTTCGACAGATGTTTCGGAACAAAAAATATTTTCAATGCCGAACCAGTCTGCAATTCTTATAATTGTACCTAAATTACCTGGATCTTGTAAATTATCTAAAACAAGATTTTTATTTTTAATTATTACATTTTTTTTAATGTTATCAACATGAACAACCAATATTACTTTTCCATGTGTTTTGAAATTGGATATTTTTGAAAGATCATTTTCATTACATTCAAAAGTTTTATAAATTTTAGAATTTAGAATTTGACTATTTTCAGTAAACCAATCTTTTAAAGCAATAACGGCTTGAATTTTGTATTTGTCTTGAGATAAAACCTCATGAACGATTTTATCACCTTCAACTAAGAATAATCCTTCAATTTCCCTATTTTTTTTTTGATGGAGGGAACATATAAATTTAATTTGATTTTTAGAAAGCATCATTTTCAGTAATTTTACTCAAATTTATGATTAAATTTCAACCTTTATCCTATTGCTGTCTTATTGATTAAAATGAGAATCTCAAAAATTATATTATTTTTCGTAATGACCTTGTTATTATTTAGTGCTTGCAATAGCTCTAAATACTATATGAGATCGCATTCTGACGGTGATAATTCAAGAAAAAGGGTTTACGATGAATTTTTATTGGTAGACAATACGATTTTAAATAATACCAAAAAGAAACCCATTCTTTGTGAAGACTCTGTTTTAATATACCCCCAAAGTTATAAACTTGATCGTACTTTTAAAGAATTATTAAATTATGAGTTACAGTCAATGATTAGGCAAAAACCAAATAAAAATTTTTTAGGAACAAAGCCATTTCTATTCATACATAATCTTACTGATACACTTAGAATAAAATATAAATTTGATAAAAAGGCTACCTTCATAAATGAAGTGGGGTTAGAAAAAAAAGGGCAGATTTTACCTGATACTCTTAGTATAAAGAAAAGAATTGGGGATAGTATTGTTTACAAATCTGGAAGGTTAAGAAAATTTATAATGACCAATATTGGAGAAGATCCAGTTGTTTTTGATACTATGTTGGCAGCTGCAACTGCAAATTCAATGCAGAATAATTTGATTCAAAAGGGATTTGTTTGGGCAAAGGTAGGTTACAAAATAAAAGTTAAGGGTCACAAAGCAAGGGTTGCATTTTTTTACAGTACAGAAAAGCCTATTATTGTAAATAATGTTTTATACCATTCAGAGGATACAGAAATTGATAAAATTTTAGAGAATGTAAAGGGGCGTTCAGAATTAAAGGTAGGAATGCCTATGGACAAGAGTTCATTTATTAGAGAAAAAACTAGATTGACGCTAGAAATTAGAAATAGGGGGTATTATAATTTTAATTTAAACTATGTAAGCTATATCGCGGATACTGTAAATGCAGATAAAGCGAAGCCTAAGATTTTAAATACAGTATTTGGTGAAAAAGTATCCTCTAAAATCGGAGAGCAAGGAGAAACAAGGGTTAACATATATGTAAATGTTATTTTGCCTAGTGATACAGTTAAAAATCATGAAAGATTTTCTGTTGATAAAGTATTTGTTGTTCTTGATGAGCCAAAGGTTGAGATTCATAAAATCAATCGAAGATTTCAAATGGATACCAGTTATGTGGTTTTAAGAGCACCTCGTAAAAAAGGAAACTTATTATTTGTAAAACATTCACATATAATTGAGTCAGATACTTTATTCAGTCTATTTCTGAAAAATAATAATGATGAAAATATTATTGATGATATTGTTGGAAAATCCAAGAAAACTGTATTTCTGGCTGCTGGAACAAAATTTCCTCATTGGATAGAGGTTCATAAAAATAAAACCAATAGAATAAAATATAATTCGGCGGATTTTTCTCTTGATAGTATGGGGAATATTACATTTAACTTTCCTAGGAAAGAGAATCAATCATTTTTCTCCCTACCTGTTTCAACAAGGTTTGATTTTTATAATAGTTTAGATTCCAGTTGGTACAGTGTAAGATTAAAACCATATAGAAGAAGATTCTTTATTGATGTTTACAAAAATCCAATCGATATTAAATCTGAGGATATACCACTTCATATTGTATTAAGGAAAGCAGCAAAATCTTTGGAAACTGATCCCCAAAAAGCAGCGAGGGAAATTTCTTTTGCTAAAAGAAAAAACTTTATCATCAGAGACAAGACAATCAGTCAGTTTGTTCAAATTGGAGAGGGCGGAATTTATAATTACGATGCAGCCAAAGAGACGGTTAACAGGATTTCTGAGTTGGAAATATTTAGGTTTCCGAGAGTTGAGTATGTGCCTTCTAAAACAGGTGAGCCAAATGAACTTGATGCTTATGTATTTATGCAAAAAGCCAAAAAACAAAGCTTCGGTGCAGATACTGATGTGAATACAAGTAATGCAAATTTAGGTTGGGCTTTAAATTTAAATTATAAGAATCGAAATATTTTTAAAGGGGCTGAACTATTTATGTTTAATGTTGAAGGTGGGGTGAACTTTAACATGAGACCTGATACAAATTATAATGTAAAGGGTATTGTAAGGTGGATCAACTTATTAGATTTAAATAGTAGTATGAGTCTTTATTTTCCGAAAATTTTAGGCTTTAGAAACTGGACTTTGAGTGTTGATAATGCAAAGTCCAGACTCACTGTTTCTTATAACTATTTACAGCAATCCACAGATTTTAGGGTTAGTTCATTTGATGCCTCTCTAGGATATGATTGGACATTAAGAAAAAGACAACATATATTTACCTGGTTACCGTTAATGCTAAACTTTACTTTAAAGCCAATATTAGACCCCGTTTTTGAGTCTAGGTTAAAGGAAAGTAATTTTGCTCTATGGGCAAGTTTGAATGCAAGTTATTTTTTACCTGGAACTAACTTTACTTATCAATTTCATCCTCGGAGTACTGGAAAAAATCTATGGCAGTTTAAAATTTTTGCTGAGACAACGGGTACGTCGGCAAGATTATTGGATTATATAGCACCAATAGATTTAAGTGTTTTTGGTACTACCTATTCTCAATATATGAAAGCAGACCTAGATATTCGTTTTAGTCGAAAATTTTCAAAAAATCATACTATTGCTACCCGTTTATTAGCTGGTGCTGCTGTGCCTGTTGGAAAAACAGACATTGTACCTTTTCCACGACAATTTTTCC
>JBILRD010000160.1:0-5464 GCA_044372845.1 Saprospira sp.
GTTAGGGCCAGGAAGGCTTAGAGGTACACCTGGTGCACTTTTTCAGCTTGGCGATATCAGATTGGAGATGAATGCAGAGTATAGATTTATGTTAAATTCCTGGATTGGTGGAGCACTTTTTGTGGATGCCGGAAATATTTGGCTAAGTAAAGTGGATAAAGTTAATACATCTATTCCTTATGTGAAATTAGAGCAGGGTGAATTCGGATGGGATTTTTTAAGTGAATTGGCGATGGATATAGGTACAGGAATTAGGTTTGATCTTAGTTTTTTTGTCCTTAGATTTGATCTTGCTGTTCCTGTCAGAAATCCAGCTGGTTTTACAAGAACAGATCAAAATGGTTATATCAATTATTTTGATGAAAATGGTAGTCCAATCTATTGGAAATTTGATTGGAGAAGTACAAATTTTGCCCTTGCGGTAGGTTATCCTTTTTAGAAATTATGAATATAAATTGTATTGTAGCTTGCAGTAAAAATCGTGCTATTGGGAGAGAGAACACCATACCTTGGCATTTACCTGCTGACTTGAAATATTTTAAAAAAATAACTTCCGGTAATATGATTATTATGGGAAGAAAAACTTTTGAATCAATTGGACGCCCTCTTCCCAATAGAACAAATATAATTATTAGCAGGAAAGCTGATTTCGAGGTTGAGAACTGTCATGTTTTTGATTCTATTGAAAAAGCAATAGATTTTGCAAACATAGAAGGAGAGGAGAATGTTTTTATTATTGGAGGGGGAGAGATTTATAATGAATCGATTTCAAAATGTAATAAACTATATTTTACCGAAGTAGATGTAATAATTGATGATGCTACTGTTTTCTTTCCTGAAATTTCTGACAAGGATTGGACACTTGATTCAGAGGAAAATCATTTAGCTGATGAAGTCAATGAATATAGTTATTGTTTTAAAGTTTTTTCTAGGAAAAATCCGGATAATTAAATACTGTTTTAATCCTTAAAAAGCTCTAAAAACTATTGTTTTCTAATTAGTTGAAAAACTAAAAAAAAGAAATTTTAGTTATTTTTTATGATTCGAAAGGTCTATATTTGAGGCGATTTTTAACCATGTTTTTGTCTTTTTTAATTATCAATTAAATTTAAATATATGAAACTACTTGTGTGTATCAGCCAGACTCCGGATACCACCACTAAGATTAAATTCAACGGAGAACAAAATCAATTGGATACAAATGGTGTTCAGTTTATTATGAATCCTTATGATGAGTGGTATGCTTTAGTAAGGGCAATCGAGCTTAAAGAACAATTGGGGGGAGAAGTGACTGTTATCCATGTTGGTCCTACCTCTAATGAACCTACTATCAGAAAAGCATTGGCTATTGGTGCCGACAATGCTGTTAGAATTGACTCAGACGCTAGTAATTCCTTATTTGTTGCGAAAGAAATTGCATCATATGCTAAAAACAATGCATTTGATATCATTTTCTTTGGTAAAGAAACAATTGATTATAATGGTTCAGAGGTTCCTGCAATGGTTTCTGAGTTATTGGATTTGCCATTTATTTCTTATGGTTCTGAGATGTCAATGTCTGGCAATGTTGCAACGATTTCAAGAGATATTGAAGGGGGAAAAGAGGTTGTTGAAGTTTCAACACCATTTGTTGTGAGCGCAGCAAAAGGTATGGCCGAGCAGAGAATACCAAACATGAAAGGAATTATGATGTCAAAATCAAAACAAATCACTGTAATAGCTCCAACTTCTTCTGTTAAAGCTTCCACAATAATCCGATACGATTATCCTGCTGAGAAAAAAGGATGTAAAATGGTTTCTGCTGATAATATTGATGAATTGGTGAGCCTATTACACAATGAGGCAAAAGTCATCTAATTTCATTTAAAGGAAAAATTAAACTAACTTTTAAAATATATATGTCATGTCTGTATTAGTATTTGCAGAAAGTTTAACTGGTTCCATTAAAAAGGCTGCTCAAGAGGCAGTTGCCTTCGGATATCAGGCCGCTAAAAATCTTGGAACAAATTGTATTGTTCTAACTATTGGGAAGGCTGAGGGAGCCGCCGAACTTGGAAAATTTGGAGCGTCTAAAATTTACAATGTTGCTGCGTCCAATAATTTTGATGCACAGGTTTATGCTTCTATCATTTCGCAAGCAGCAGAGCAACTGGGAGCTAGTCTCATTGTTTTTGCTCATACTTCATCTGGAAAATCCTTGGCTGGAAGAATTGCAGCAAAATTTGATGCAGGCATCGCTTCTTCAGTGACTGCATTACCTGAAGTTTCAGGCTCATCAATTCTTGTTAAGAAAAATGTTTTTTCTGGTAAAGCTATTGCTACTTATCAGTTGTCAGGGTCTAAAAATGTAGTCACTATTGCCGGAAATACTTTCCGTCCAGAAATTATTGGAACTGACCTAAGTGTTGATACTTTGAGTATTAGTGCTGCATCTGGTAGAGTTTCTGTTAAATCTGTTAGTACGGTCTCAGGTGTTACACCATTACCTGAAGCAGAACTAGTAGTTTCAGCTGGTAGAGGAATGAAAGGGCCTGAAAATTGGAGTATTGTTGAAGATCTTGCTGATATCTTAGGAGCTACAACGGCTTGTTCAAGACCCGTAGCCGATGTTCATTGGAGACCTCACCACGAGCATGTCGGTCAAACAGGTGTTGCCATTCGACCAACACTTTATATTGCTATTGGTATTTCTGGAGCGATTCAACATTTGGCCGGAGTAAATCAGAGTAAGGTAATTGTTGTTATAAATAATGATCCAGAGGCACCTTTCTTTAAGGCAGCAGATTATGGTATCGTGGGCGATTTGTTTGACATTGTTCCCAAATTGACAGATTCCATAAAAAGATTGAAAGCTTCTAATAATTAGTTTTATCATTTTTGTCATATCAAAGCACTGATAGTTTTTCTATTGGTGCTTTTTTGATTAATATTATATTAAGAGCAAGTTTATTTTTATAACTTTGCGCGGAGAATATCTCTAATAATTTTTACTGTTCTTTCATAATGAAAAAAATTGAATTAGAAATCGTTGCACTATCCCATAGTATGGTTCAAAGTCAAAATTATGCTATAGTATTGGGTGAGCAGGATGGATCAAGGCGATTGCCGATTGTTATTGGTGGGTTTGAAGCGCAAGCTATAGCTGTTGCTATGGAAGGGATGGTTCCGGGAAGACCAATGACTCATGATCTTTTCAAAAACTCAATGGATAGTTTTGATATTGATTTAAAAGAAGTAATTATCAATAATATAGTAGACGGTGTATTTTTCTCTAATCTTGTTATGATTCAAAATGGGGTAGAAAAAGAAATTGATTCGAGAACCTCCGACGCATTAGCTATGGCTGTAAGATTTGGATGTCCAATATATACCTACGAGTTTATTTTAGAGCAGGCCGGTATTGTTCTAGAAGAGGAGGCAGAAAAGGAAGTCCAGAAAGCTAGATCAAAAAGACAGCACAGTACCAAAGAAAAGACAATAGAGGATTTTAATTTAATGGAGTTGGAAGAATTACTTGATCAGGCACTCGAAGAGGAAGATTATGAGAAGGCAGCAAAGATTAGGGATGAAATTAAAAAAAGAAAAGAGGGACCAAAAAATTAGTTTTATGTAGCGACTATCGAAATTGAAGTCGCTATTTTTATAAAAATATAATCTGCTAGTATGTTTGCTTTAAGCAAAATTGCAAATGAAATTTTTGAATCTTGTATCGATCATTATCACGTAGAAGATAATGTAGATCAAAGCTTTAATAATCCTCACAAAGAGGCTTTATTTTATCAAAAATGCTGGATAGATACGGTTCAATGGCATGTTGAAGATTTGGTTCGAGATCCTGAAATTGATTCGGTTCAAGGGTTAAATTATAAGAGACGAATAGATCAACTGAATCAAAAAAGAACAGATTTAGTGGAGGCCTTGGACGATTATTTTATCAGTTTATTTTCAACAGTAAATTATTTGCAGACAGCTAAAATCAATACTGAAAGTCCAGCCTGGGCTTTTGACAGGCTGTCTATACTGGCTTTGAAGATTTATCACATGCGTTTTGAAACCATAAGAATGGATATTGAAGATCAAAAAAGATTATTTTGTAAAAATAGACTTGCCTTATTATTGGAACAAAAATCTGATTTATCAAATTCTATAGATGAGTTATTGAACGATATCTCATTAGGTAAAATAAAAATGAAAGTATATCGTCAGGTAAAAATGTATAATGATCCTGAATTAAATCCTGTACTTTATAAAAACAAGCAGTAAAGATGGATAAAGACAAATCTCTCATACATTTGGCTATACTAAGGTTTAGTTCTATGGGAGATGTTGCTATGATGTTGCCTGTCTTAAAAATTGCTTTGGAACAAAATCCAAATATTCGAATCACAGTTATCTCCAGGCCTGATTTTTTAGTTTTTTTTGAAACACTGGATAGATGCGAGTTCGTTCCGGTAGACCTTGATATTGAATTCAAAGGTATTATTGGATTGTATAAATTATCTAAAAAAATATTTGGTTTAAAGCCAGATTTTATATTGGATTTACACGATGTTCTCAGAACTAAAGTTATTAAAGGATATAATAGTTTTATGGCTAGAATCCCTTTCATTTCAATTGATAAGGGTAGAAGTGAAAAAGAAAACTTATGTTCTAAAAATGTAAACAAACATATTTATCCTTTAAAAAGTACCCATGAGCGATACGCTGATGTATTTAGGAAAGTTGGCTTAAGTCTTGATTTAAGTTTAAGTGATGGGTTTATTTTTCCTCATTCAACTGAGTTGTCTAATCAATTGCTTAGCCACACTGCTACTCAAACAAAAATAGGAATCGCTCCATTGTCAAGATATCAAGGAAAAAATTATCCTGAAGATCTAATGAAAAAAGTCATTGAAAATCTCTTAATTGAAAAGGATAATCTGATTATTTATCTTCTTGGGTCTAAAAATGATAAAGAATATTTACAGCGATTACAAGACGGCCGTAAAGAAAGCGTAATTGTTTTTCCTGAACAGATGCAATTGGAAGATGAATTGGCTTTGATATCGAATCTAAACATGGTATTAAGTATGGATTCAGCCAATATGCATATTGCTTCTATGCTTGGGGTACCTGTTGTATCCATTTGGGGAGTAACCCATCCTTTTCTTGGTTTTTATGGTTGGAAACAAAATCCAGATAATACAATTTTAGCTGATAGATATATTTTTCCACTCATTCCAAGTTCGGTGAACGGTTGTAAGGTATTTCCAGAAATAAAAGATTGTATGAACAGTATAAGACCTGAAATTGTTGTATCTAAGATTATAGAAAATATTTAGTTAACTTTTGAATGATGCCAAGATTTGCCTCTTCGAATCATTTCTATCCAATTTTTTATTCGGTCATAGATATTCTTTTTCTTAGCATAGTGGTAAGTGTACTATTCTATCATCTTAAGTGTAATAATAGGGTATCTAATCGT
>JBILRD010000362.1:0-3039 GCA_044372845.1 Saprospira sp.
CTAAAGCATAATTACTTTAACCAATAATATGACGATTTTTCCTGTTGAATTAAAAATACCTGTCGCCTGGGGTGATATGGACGCTTTTGGCCATGTCAATAATGTTATTTACTTAAGATATTTTGAATCTGCAAGGGTAAAATATTTTGATAATATGATGTTGGGAGAGCAAGCAGTTTCTCCAATCAAACCAGTATTGGCAAGTTTAACGGCTAATTACAAATATCCTGTTTTTTATCCAGACACATTAACTTTAAAAATAGGTGTTACAAAAATGGGCAACTCAAGTCTTCAGATGTGTTGTGAAATGTACAATAATCAGGGAATTTTGGTAGTTGAGGCTAATTGTACAATCGTTATGTTTGATTTTGAAAAGAAAACATCTTGCCCCATACCAGAATTTGTCAGAAAATATATCACTGATATTGAACAAATATTTTGATGAAAGACCAAAATCATTCTAATTCAGCTACATTGCCATCTTATGATCTGGTAATAGTAGGCTATGGTATGGTTGGGAGTATTGCATCGATGTTGGCATTGAATAAAAAACTAAAAGTTGCCGTTATTGAAAATTCCAGAGTAGAGGATTTATATGTTATAAAATCTGGTAGAATCGATCATGAAGTTTACAGATTATTGGTCAAATATGGGTTGGTTGATAATTCTCATCAATACAGCCCTTTAAATGGAGTTCAAATAGTAGATGAGGATAAAAAAATTCTACATGAATTGGAATTTTTAACGCATCAGGGTTTTTCACCAATGTACAGTTTTTCACAGGAAGAACTACAAAGAACTATTCATAAACAAAATATTAAAATTGGAAATTATTACCTTGAAGTTTTTGATAACCACAGTTTTGAAGCTTTTGAACAGAAAGAAGACAGAGTAAGAATTCTGGTTAAAAATAATCTAGATGATAATATAGTTGAGTTAAATACCCGATTTTTAATAGCTTGTAATGGAATAAATAGTTTGATACCTGCTCAATGTGAGCTTGAATATACTCATTATGAACATACAATTTTCTCTTTAAATGTTGAAACTAAAACCCAAAAAGTATTAAAAGGAAAAAAAGCTGTACAAACCTTAGTAGACAATGAACTTTCGATAAGTTTTTATAGTCAAGGTGATTTTGTTCAGCGTTGGGAATTCAATGTAAAAAGTGAAAAAATGGCTGATTCTAATGTTACAGGTAATTTTAACAGCAGAATAAAAACTATTTTGGATAGTCCTTTTGATGTAAATAAAACTTTTTTCAATGTTTACGATATCAAGGTTTTGGATGAATGGCAAAGAAAAAGAATATTTATCTCAGGTGACGCAGCTCATGTGATGCCTCCTTTTTTGGGATTAAGTTTATCAGCTGGAATAAAAGATGTTCATAATTTGATTTGGAAAATTGCATTGGTGGCTGATCGAAAAGTTGATGGTAAGGTTTTAGACTACTATCAGCAGGAAAGAACTGATTCCGTAAGATTTTTAATTTATTTGAATCTTGCTTTTCACAGAATATTTAACTCAAGTTGGCTAAAAATCGTAAAAGTTGTGTTGCCAATTATTCCTAAGTTTTTGTTGAAAAGAAAAATAAATATTG
This sequence comes from Saprospira sp., assembly GCA_044372845.1. Classification (GTDB taxonomy): domain Bacteria; phylum Bacteroidota; class Bacteroidia; order Chitinophagales; family Saprospiraceae; genus Saprospira. The sequence goes on from JBILRD010000362.1 coordinate 1,601, forward strand.
AGAGCATAATAAGCAGTGGTCTTATTGGTAATAGTAAATTAAGAGGAACAGTGATTCCCCCATTTTATTTTAATACAATTTCAGAAAAAGGTATTTCAATTGATCGACTATTGCGCTATAATTTCACCATTATTAGTTTGGATAAAAATCCAGTTGACCTTTTGTCTCCTAACCACATTGAATACCTGGCTATAATTGATACTAATTTCGTTCAAGTTGTTAACAAAAATATATATGTTGCAAGAGCAGTACGTGTTACTGAAAAATGGTTGGATGTTGAAAGTCGTTTTTTTCAATGGTGTAAAAAGAATCGTATTCAACATATAATATTAAGACCTGATCAGATTATCTTTGACACTTGTAAGGACCTAACCAGTCTAAAAAAGTCCATAGAAATCCTAAAAAAAATAATGCCTCTAAGAGTATCAAATAATAAAAAGTAATTATGAATGAATTTGTTAAAGTAGTAAAAACCCAAAAGGCTCATGGAATAAAAGGAGAATTGAAACTACATGTTGAGGATCATTTCATAGATGATTTATTTGAAACAGAGGCTTTATTTGTTGAAATCAAGGGGCAGAAAATTCCATACTTTATAGAAAACCTTCAGGAAGGGAATGCTTTGATTTTAAAATTAGAAGGGGTAGATACAAGAACCGAATCAGAACAATTGATGCACAAGGATGTTTACATGAACAGAGATGACATTAGTTTAAGTGATGAGATAATTGCTTCTGAGGGTTTAGTCTATAAGTTTACCGAAGGATTCAAAATCGTTGATATACTCTATGGTGAAATAGCAGAAATTGAAGAAGTAGTGGAATTTCCACAACAGGAAATGGCCTATGTGACTTACAAAAATAAAACATTGCTTTTACCTTTACATCCTAACTTTGTTGTGGAGGTTGACAGGGAAAATAAAATTTTAACTATGAATTTGCCAGAGGGTCTTTTGGATCTTTAGATTAAGATTTTAAAAATAAAAATGCCAATAAAGCTGCTGTTAAAGCCAAGGCGATAAATATTTCAGTGTTGCCTAGTTTATATTTTTTCATATTTTTTTCTACTAAATTCGAGTTTTACTTTTTTAATTAAAATGACATAAATAAGATTTTTTAAATTCAAACAATGAGTAAATTACTAAAAAACAAATCAGAGATTGGTCTTAGTTATTCTGAATACAAGAAAATTGTTGAAGATTTAGTTTCAGAAAATAAAACCAGTGGTGCCAATCAAAATGAATCTTTGAGTCATTATACAAAATTGAATTTGAGTAGAATGAACAGAGTTGAAAAAACAGTTGAAATCAATTCTGAGCTAGTAAAGTCTATTCAAAAAATTCGCAGGAAGCTAATTTTTCTAACAATTTCTGAAGCATGGTGTGGCGATGCAGCACAGAATGTTCCGGCCATAAGTAAAATTGTTAAACTGAATCCACT
>JBILRD010000221.1:0-4497 GCA_044372845.1 Saprospira sp.
ATTTAGATGGAATCATTCTAATATCGTTGTAGAAATTGATCCTTAGAGTATACATTCATAAAAATAGTTAAATATATCCATTATGTTACCTGTTCAGTTTATCAGAGAAGAGAAGCAGAAAGTTTTATTAAGCCTTGAAAAAAGAGGTTTTAAAGACTTGACTATCATTGACCAGGTTTTGGATGCTGATGATCAAAGAAAAAATATTCAAAAGGAAAATGATGATAAAAAAGCTGAATTGAACAGAATTTCCAAAGAGGTTGGAAATTATATGAAAAATGGTCAGAAATCTGAAGCCGAAGCAGCTAAAGCTCAGAGTTCCGAATTAAAAGAAGCTATCGAAACCCTGGAGAAAGCCTCCAAAGATATTCAGGAAAAGTTACAGGCCCTTTTACTATTGATTCCTAATTGTCTACAAGAACCAGTCCCTTATGGAAAAAGCTCGGAAGAAAATGAAGTTTATCAGGACTGGACAAAGCCTTTTCCCAATCTACATGAAAATGCTTTACCCCATTGGGAATTAGCAGCTAAATATAAATTGATCGATTTTGAAACCGGAGTCAAAATTACCGGTGCCGGTTTCCCTTTGTACACAGGAAAAGGTGCCAAACTACAGAGAGCATTGATCAATTTCTTTTTGGATGAGGCCGAAAAAGCTGGTTTTATTGAAAACATGCCTCCACACCTTGTAAATGCTGCCAGTGCTATGGGCACAGGACAATTACCTGACAAAGAAGGGCAAATGTACCACTGCCCGGTAGATGATTTGTATTTAATTCCAACTGCTGAGGTACCTTTAACCAATATTTACAGAGATGTTATTTTGGAAGAAGAGCAATTTCCTATCAAAATCACGGGATATACCCCTTGTTTCAGAAGAGAGGCCGGATCCTATGGTGCCCATGTTCGCGGATTGAATAGATTACACCAATTCGACAAAGTTGAAATTGTGGTGATTGAACATCCTGAAAAATCAAAGGAAAGACACATGGAAATGTGTGAGCATGTTGCAGGTTTATTGGATAAACTGGAACTTCCTTACAGAATATTAAGACTTTGCGGTGGAGATACCGGTTTTGCTTCTGCTATGACCTTTGACTTTGAAACTTTTTCAGCCGCTCAAAAAAGATGGTTGGAGGTGAGTTCTGTTTCTAATTTTGAAGTCTTCCAATCCAACCGATTAAAATTGCGTTACAAATCAAAAGATGGAAAAGGAACTCAGTTTGCCCATACTTTAAATGGTTCAGCCTTGGCTTTGCCCAGGATACTGGCTACTTTACTGGAAAATCATCAAACAGAAGAGGGTATAAATATTCCGGAAGCATTGAGACCTTACACTGGATTTGATATGATTAGATATTAAATGAGATTGCCCAAGAAATAATTCTTGGGCAATCTCATTTAATATCTAAACCTTCAAACTACTCATACCGCCATCTAGATGCAGTATCTGTCCACTCATCCAGGATGACTTATCGGTAACTAAAAATTCAACCATATTGGCAATATCCTGAGTAGTTCCAATTTTCTTTAACGGATGTCGCTGGGCATTGGCTTCTCTTTTTTCTTCACTGCTTAACAAAGATGCTGCAAGTGGTGTATCTGTCAAAGAAGGCGCTATGCAATTTACCCTAATTTTTGGTGCTAATTCAGCAGCCAAGGCTCTTGTTAATCCTTCAATTGCCCCTTTGGAGACGGCTACCTGACTATGAAAACCTAAACCAAGTTGCACTGCAACAGTGGAGAATAACACAATCGATGCATTTTCGCTGTTCTTTAATCTGGGCAATACCGCCTGAATACATCTAATGGCTCCAAGAACCTGTAGATTAAAATCTGCCATAAAATCTTCTGATTTAATTCTGGCAAAAGGTCTCAAACTAATGTTTCCGGGACAATATACCAAACCGTCCAAAGTGTCCGGAAGAAAATCAAAATTTGGATTTTCATCCAACACATTTAATGGAAAAAATTCCAGGTTAGAGCATGTGGAGCTGGTTTCCTTTTTATTGTAAGTTCCATAGACCTCAAATCCTAATGAAGCAAGTTGTTCTGCACTTTGTTTTCCAATACCTGAAGAGGCACCTATAACTAGATATTTTTTTGACATTGTTCTATATTTTTTATCCGAGAAACAAACTTATTCAGAATATTGTTTTAAAACTTGTGAATTTGAAAGAAGCACTGATCCAATAATTTTGTATTTCTCAATCTCTATCCTATTTTTACATTCTCAATTCAATTAAATTTAACCATAAGACCAGTTTTTAAAATGCTGAAAAATAAATTTCTGCTCCTGCTCCTAGGACTCTCCGTTTCATGTTTTGCTCAAGACGACAAAAAGAAATGGGATGTTGCCAACCCACCCGGTATATCAACTTACAAAGATCATAAATTTAGCACCGAAGAGGGTACCTGGATGAATCTGGATCTCAGTCCTGATGGGCAACAAATTGTATTTGATTTGTTAGGTGATATCTATATCATGCCAGTAAGCGGTGGAAAAGCAAAAGCTTTAAGGTCTGGGATTCCGTTTGAAATTCAACCAAGGTTCAGTCCTGACGGAAAAAAAATCAGCTTTACCAGCGATGCAGGTGGTGGAGACAACATTTGGATCATGAATATCGACGGCTCTGATGCCAAACAAATTACCAAAGAAACTTTCAGACTATTAAATAATGCTTGCTGGACAGCTGATGGCGAGTACCTAATTGCAAGAAAGCATTTTACTTCGGGACGTTCTTTGGGTGCAGGAGAAATGTGGATGTACCATCGAAGCGGAGGAGCTGGCATTCAATTAACAACTAAGAAAAATGATCAGCAAGATGTAAATGAGCCTGTTATCTCCAAAGATGGAAAATACATGTACTATTGTGAGGATATGTATTCCGGAGGATATTTCCAGTACAACAAAGATCCGAACAATCAGATTTATGTCATCAAAAGATATGAATTCGAAACAGGCGAAATAACTGAAATAACCGGTGGGCCCGGAGGAGCTGCCAGACCACAGATTTCACCGAAAGGAGATCTTTTAGCTTTTGTCAGAAGGGTTCAAACCAAGTCAGTACTGTTCGTCAGAGATTTAAAATCGGGAATCGAATGGCCTATTTTTGACAAACTAAACAAAGACCAGCAAGAGGCCTGGTGCCTTTTTGGTGTTTATCCAAATTTTGCATGGACAGCTGATAACGAAAATATCATCTTTTGGGCTGCAGGAAAAATCAATAAAATCAACATCAAAACTCTTGAAGTAAGCAATATTCCTTTCCAGGTAGATGTTGAAATGAAAATTGCTGAAGCGTTGGATTTTAAATACAAAGTGTATAAAGAAACTGATACTGCCAAGGTCATCCGTCAGGCACAGACTTCAGCAGACGGAAAATGGTTGGTTTTTCACGCTTTGGGATATATCTGGAAAAGAGAATTACCCAACGGAAAACCTGTACGTTTGAGCAGTGGAAAAGATTTTGAATATGAACCTTCTTTTTCTAGTGACAGTAAAACCATTGTTTTCAGTACCTGGAACGATGAATCGACTGGCGCCATCTGTAAAATAAATATTGATGGCAGTGGATTTCAAAAATTGAGTACCGAAAAAGGTATTTTCCATACTCCTTCTTACTCCCCTGATGGGTCAAAAATTGTTTTCCAAAGAGCTCCAGGAAATGCTGATCAAGGATTTGCCTATTGTGAGGAACCCGGAATTTACTGGATACCAGCAAACGGAGGAAAAGCCAGCTTGATTATCGACGAGGGATCCAATCCAATGTTCAGCGCGGATGGGAAGAGAATTTTTTTCCAGTCCGGTGGTTACTTTTTTGGCTCTTTAACAAAAGAACTATTGAGTGTTGATTTGACGGGCAACGAAAAAAGGTCTCATATAAAATCAAAATATGCCAATCTTTTTGTGCCCAGCCCAGACAACAAATGGGTAGCATTTATCAATTTACATCAGGCTTATGTAGCGGCAATGCCCCAATCAGGAAAAACATTGGATATCGATGGTAGCAGCACCGTAGTACCTGTAACTAAAATATCCAGAGATGCCGGATTAAATTTGCATTGGTCGGGAGACAGCAAAACAGTTCACTGGACATTAGGAGAAGAATATTTTTCCATTCCATTGAATGAAAGATTTGCTTTTCTTGCCGGAGCTCCAGACAGCATTCCACCATTGGATACAGTAGGTATGAAAATCGGATTGGAATACAAAACAGATGCACCATCGGGAAGAATTGCCTTCAAAGGTGCTAAAATCATCACCATGGAAGGCAATGAAGTTATTGAAAACGGAACAATCGTTATAAATGGCAATAAAATTGAATCCATGGGTCCGGCATCTAAAATCATCATTCCAAAGGATGCAAAAGTTTATGATGTCAAAGGAAAAACCATCATGCCGGGAATGGTCGATGTTCACGCGCATGTAGGAGGATTCAGACAGGGTCAGATGCCTCAGAAACACTGGCAGTTTTATACCAATCTGGCTTATGG
>JBILRD010000093.1:0-7096 GCA_044372845.1 Saprospira sp.
GAGATGGTTGGTCCACGTGTTTACTCTACAGGTATTATTCTATATGGAGCTGAAGGAGATTTTAAAGCGGTCATCAATTCTTTGGAGGATGCCAAATCAGCACTGAGAAGAACTAAAGCTTTTGGGGCGCATTCTGTAAAAAGTTACAATCAACCTCGTCGTGATCAGCGTCAACAGGTGATTCAGGCTGCTCGTGAACTGAATATGCTGGTTGTTCCTGAAGGGGGTTCTACCAGTTTTCACAACTTTACTCAGATTATTGACGGTCATACCGGGATAGAGCATAACATTCCAATCGCTCCGGTTTATAAAGATGTAACTAGTATGTGGGGCAAAAGCAAAACTGGCTACACTCCTACACTAATAGTCAATTATGGTGGACTGAACGGTGAAAATTATTTCTATCAGAAAAACAATGTCTGGGAAGAGAAAAAACTATTGAATTTTTATCCGCATGGCATGATCAATACCAGAGCGAGACATAGAACGATGGCACCAGACGAAGAATACAAAAATGGACATATTTTGGTTTCAGAATCCTGTAAAAAACTAGCTGATGCTGGAGTCAAAGTCAATCTCGGTGCCCATGGGCAGCTTCAGGGACTTGGCGCTCACTGGGAATTGTGGATGCTGCAACAAGGTGGCATGAGCAACCTTCAAGCGCTTCAGGCAGCCACTATCAATGGCGCAGAATACATCGGTTTAGAGAATGAAATTGGTTCATTGAAAGTTGGCAAACTGGCAGACTTGTTGATTCTTGATAAAGACCCGATCAAAGATATCTACAACAGCAATTCAGTTAGATATACCATGATCAATGGTCGCCTTTTCGACGCCGAAAGTATGAATGAAATCGGTAACAAAGATCGCAAACGTGGTAAATTCTACTGGGAACTATTAGACAAAAAAGCAGCTTTCCCCTGGTATGGAGGTAGCGTGAATTTCATGGGCAGCGGTTGCAGTTGCAGACATTAAAACAAATAAAAAGCCGAGTAAAATCGGCTTTTTTTATTTTCTGACATATTGAATTTTGGTGGAAACCTGAATTTTATCAGGCAAGACTTCAATCTTGCATTTTGATGGCTTGGCCTCAATTTTTCGAATAGAACCGTCAGGCATGGCAAATTCCAATTCATTCTTGATCGTCATGGGACCTTCAAATTCGAAAGGTGTTGTCAAATAATCAGCTATTTGCAATTTTTTGAGGACAACTCTTTTTCCAAATAATTTGACACTGATCTCGAAAGGTGCATCCACTACTTTGATGGAAATAATATTAGTTTTTTCGTTGTAAGATATAGCCACTTTTCCGACTACCTTATCTTCATAATTTCCCAACCAGGTTTTCACAGAGGCATCTGTGTAAAATTTAGCAGAATCCTTTAAGATATCTATTCTTAGATTTTCAAGGTCATAGCTGTATTTATTATTGATAAATCCTGTTTTGTAAACCCCGTTACCATCAATGGTTCCAACAGCTTTGAACAAACTATTTACTGTAGATTCGTGGACAATAACTACGAGGTCATTCTGGGCATTTAACAGTTGATTTAAAATTATGAAAAGAAGGACAATATAGAATCTCATTGTATTTAAAACTTAATTATTAGGTATTTTGGATTGTATATCAAAAATGATACCTATCATTAGTATTTTGAATAATACTGATTTGAAATTTGTTTGATAAAAATAAGGAAAGTTTAAATATTTGTAATCTATCTTTATGCAATACAGAAATTATAAAATTTAGGTTTAATGATAGAGGATAAAGAACGAGAATTGATACAGCAAACCAGTACTCAGATAAAAAAAGACCTGGGAATGAGCTTTGAAAATAATTTTATTTCCGAGGAACAATTAGAGGAAATACTTGCCGATAAAATTTATGATTTAATTCAAAACGAACTGGAAAGACTATTTTCTATTCTTTATCGTCTTGACATTAATGAAGCCAAGGTTCATTATGCGTTAAAAATGAACGAACTTATTCCTGCACATTTTGCTATTGCCAGACTTATTATAGCCAGAGAAAAACAAAAAATCATTAGTAGACAAAAATACAAGTATGACAAAGATGATGATGTCGAAAGTTGGTAAAATAATAAGTCCTGCCTCAAACTAGTTTAAGGCAGGACTTAATTATGTATGGCAATAAATTACTTCGTAATTTTTACACTTGTTGAGTTGACTGATTTTCCAGATATTAATTGGAAATTGTAAATACCACTATTTAAATCTTCAGTAGATACCTGAATCAGCTGTTTACCATCTTGGACTTCTCCTAGTTCAATCTGTCTAATAGTTTGTCCCAATATGTTGCTAATAATTAAGCTTACAGAAGCTGAATTAGTTTGATCCCAAGAAATATTGACCAAATTTTTAGCAGGATTAGGATAAATATTTAAATCAGTTGAATTAGATTGTAATGCTTCAACACTAGTAGGATTTGTTGCAATAGGTAATTCCACTAGAGCACCACCTGACGATAATGCTACCCACAAACCAAATCCAGCACCATTACTATTTACACTAGGATCTAAAAATCCTGAAGCTAGAACAGTTATTGCATTACCACCTAGATTTAAAGTTGAAAGTGGAGCAGAATAGGATTGTACCACAGTAGCACCACTAGCATCTGTTATTCTTATTGTATAATCACTTACAGGCAATGACAAATAACCTTGATATTCGCTGTAATCCAAATCATTAACCAATACCGTTGTAGTATCAGCCGCTCTAACATCAACTGTAGGAGCATCGGTACAACCATGATGTACTAATACATCAACAGTGTTGGCATCCATTGACATCTCTCTGGCATTAACATATGGATAAATGTTAAAAGGTGTTGCAGGACTGTAACCTGTTGGACTTACTATTCCATCAGCTACAATAATATATGTATTTCCTGAAAGTAAATTAAAGTCAAAATTAGCAATTGTGTCAGCAGCAGATGTGCTACTTGAAGGAGCAACACCAACACTTACGTTACCTTCATTTAAACTGATAAAAGGAGTTGCTGTTCTGAAGGCAAAATTATCAGCAGCCAAAGTACCATTTACATAAACGTCAACAGTAGCTGCAGCAGCATCAGCGCTGTTATGAATCGCTTGAATTCTTGGTTGTGGAGCTAAAGGTAATTGAACCAATTCACCACCTGAAGGTAAAGCTACATAAAGACCAAAAGCTGGACCATTAGCATTGTTGCTTGGATCTAAAAATCCACTCGCAACAACAGTAAGAGCAGTACCACCAAGATTCAAAGTCTGAAGAGGCACCTGATAAGATGCAACAATAGCTGCTCCAGTTGCGTCAGACAATCTGATGATGTAATTACCTACTGGTAAAGTAAGATATCCGGCAAAATCACCATAAGATGCATCATTTACCAATACAGTACTAGGATCTTGTCCTCTTACATCGACTGTAGGTGCATCCGTCGAACCATGATGTACCAATACATCAACAGTACCGGCAGCAGCAGTTTCTCTTCCTTGTGCATATACATTCAATCCGAATGGTTGAAATGGATTGTAAGTAGGACTGCTAACTATTGTACCATCAGCTACAATGATGTAAGTAGTATTCATCATCAAGTTAAAATTGAAGTTGGCAATTGTGTCATTTATGCTAGTACTAGTCTTTGGAGCGATACCAACATTTGTTGCGCCTGAAGGCAATGAAATAAAAGGAGAAGCAGTTCTAAAAGCAAAGTTATCCAATGCTTTTGATCCATTAACCCAAATATCTACAGAGTCTGCAGCAGCATCAGGACTATTGTGTATTACCTGAACCCTGGGGCTTTGTGAAAAAAGTGGTGTGGCTAAAGCCAACAGTAGAAAGAATAAAAAATTAGATCTCATAAAAATTTTTTTTAGTTAATAATTAATACCTAACACAAAGATTTTTGTTTTGTTTAACGTTTTTAAATATTAATGGGTAAATTTTTAAACAAAATTATTATCAATCCAAGACTCAAATACATTTGACCTAGTTTAAAAGTACTTTAAACTTTTAGAATAAAAATTTTGTTAGTTTTGTAATTATTTAGAACAATTCTTATTAAAAATACATGGAATCTACTAATCAACCCAAAAGACCACCGGTAATGCTCTACACCGAGCAAACCCCAAATCCTGAAACTTTAAAATTTGTAACCAATCAAATGTTGTATCCAAAAAGTACAGCAGATTTTAAAGAAGGGCAGGAAGATTTGGCTAAAGAATGGTCTCCTTTGGCGACAGCTCTTTTCGAACTTCCTCACGTAAAAGGAGTTTATATCTGCAATAATTTTGTTACCATCACCAAGTCATTCAATTTTGATTGGAATGATATCATGTTGGATCTAAAGAATTTTATCAAAAACTATCTTCAGGAAGGCGGTGAGGTTGTCAAAGAAGGTTTTGAAAATCTTAAAACTCAACTCACAGAGGAAGAGGCCATTGTTTATACTGGAGACGATGCTGTTATCGTTCAAAAAATTAAGGACATGATTCAAACCTATGTCAAGCCTGCTGTTGAAATGGATGGCGGCAACATAGAATTCAAATCCTATCAGGATGGAATTGTATCTTTAACTATGCAAGGATCCTGCAGCGGTTGCCCCTCCTCTACCGTAACTTTAAAAAGCGGTATCGAAGGGATGATGAAAAGAATGATCCCGGAAGTAAAAGAAGTTGTTGCCTACGCTGGATAGTTTGATTTTTCAAGAACTTTAATATTCATTAGGTTGTTTTGATGTAGTTCATCTACATTTTAACAGCCTTTTTTTATATTTGTCTCGAACCCTTTTTATACACATAAACATATTATAAGATGTCATTCATGCCTGAGGTTATCAAAAACCTTATCATCATAAATGTTCTAATGTTTTTTGCTTCTTTGATTTTCGGACCAATCATGACGCAATACCTGGCTATGTACCCCATTAGCAGTGAAGCATTCAGACCTTATCAGCTGGTTACCCATATGTTTATGCATGGGGGTGGCTTTCATATTTTCTTTAATATGTATGCCCTTTATATGTTTGGTCGAGATACAGAACTGGCTGTTGGTCCCAAAAAGTTTTTACTGTTCTATCTTGTTACCGGTTTTGGAGCTGTCATTCTACATCAGGTTGCTGGTTATTTTGAATTGCAATATGCCCTGCAACAGCTTTCTTCCGAGCAAACAAGTCTACTTTTTAAAGATGGTTTCGAATATTATGCTCAAGGCAAAAACTTTGTAGACCCTGCCCTGGCCTATGCCAACTCAGTCATGAATCAGCCTGCTGTCGGAGCATCGGGAGCAGTATATGGCGTTTTGGTGGCCTTTGGTATGCTTTATCCAAACAGAGTATTGCTATTGTTGATTCCACCTATGCCTATCAAAGCAAAATATTTCGTTTTAATCATGGGAGTTTTTGAATTATATCTGGGCTTCTCTATGAATCAGGACAATGTTGCCCATTTTGCCCATCTTGGAGGCGCTATTTTTGGATTTTTAATGATAAGTTATTGGCGGAGAACAGGGGAACGATTTTAAGATTTAGATAGTTTAGTATCTATCAACCTAAAAGTCTATAAAAACGTTATAATATTGGTTTTTCAGAATTGACAGACAGATTAAATCATGGCAACTATTCTACAGGATATTAAATATGAATTTTCGCGAGGCAATGCTATCGTGAAACTGGCCATGATCAATATCGCCATTTACCTGATTGTCAATTTAGTATCTGTTCCGATTTTTCTTTCCGGTATCAAATACCAATTATATCTGGAATTTCTTCAGGAATGGCTTTACCTGCCTTCTGATCCCCTAAAATTATTGACCAGGCCCTGGACGCTCATCAGCTACCAGTTTATGCATTCCGGCCTTTGGCATCTGGTTTTTAATATGCTGGTCTTGTGGGGATTTGGCAGGATTACCAACGACCTGATCCATAACAGTAAAATCGTCCCGATCTACCTGATGAGTGGATTTGCCGGAGCTTTATTTTTTATGGTCAGTTTTAATGTTTTTCCTGTTTTTTCCAGATTCGGATCTGTTCCAATGGTGGGTGCCTCTGCATCTGTTATGGGAATGTTGCTATCCGCAGCTACTCTTAATCCTAAAGGCAATATCAGACTGATTTTAATTGGAAATGTCCAACTGCAATATGTTGCCATGGTCTTGGTGTTGATCGATTTAATCTCCATTAGCCCTAACAATCCGGGAGGGCATATCGCTCACTTGGGTGGTGCCGCTATGGGATGGTTTTACATCTATCTGTTGAGAAGAGGCAGAGAAATTGGTCAACCTATCATTTTCTTAGGAAAAACCTTTCAAAATATTTTTTCTAAGTCTCCCAAAAAGCCCAGTCCTAAAAGACAGGCAAAAATGGTGGTTTATAAAAAAACGCATAGCTCTGCTGCTCAGGATCCTGAAAATAAAAATGATGCCTATAAATCGTTCAGCAGAAATTTTGCACAGAAATATCGCAACCTTTCACCTGAAGAGTGCATCGATGCTATTTTAGACAGGATTAACAGAGATGGTTATGAAGCTCTGACAGAAGAAGAAAAAGATTTTTTGCAAAAAAGCAGCAAGAAAAAATAGTATCTTCAACTATCGATTAGTCGATCTCAAAACTGTCCTATTAAACCAGAACCCAATTTGCCGGCATGTCTTCAGACAGCAATTTCTACAGAAAAAAATTTGAACAATCTTTCTTGCAACTCAACGAAGTTCAAAGAGAGGCTGTTACGACCATAGAAGGGCCAGTACTGACTATCGCAGGACCAGGAACCGGCAAAACGCATATCCTTTCAACAAGAATTGCTTACATCCTCTCAGAAACTGATACCCAGGCACATAATATTCTCTGCCTAACCTTTACAGATGCCGGAGTGCTCGCTATGAAAAACAGACTCTTGGATTTAATTGGTCCTGATGCACATAAAATTTATATCAGCACTTTTCATTCTTTCTGTAATAAAGTACTTCAGGAAAATCTGCATCTATTTGATTATAAAGACTTTCGACCAGCATCAGATATTGATATCATCGATATTATACGATCCGTTTTGGATGAATTGGAACCTTATCACCCACTTCTGGTCAAAAACAGGTACAA
>JBILRD010000363.1:0-3028 GCA_044372845.1 Saprospira sp.
TAAAACAGTAAATTCTCTTGTCACAATCGTAAATTGTTTGAGCAATATTAGACTGAATAAATAGTAAAAATGTCAAAACAGTAAATAAAAGCGTTTTCATAATGTTATTTTTTTGTTTAAATAATTCTTCCATCAGCCATTTCAATTATCCTGTCAGAACCGGCTGCAAATTCAGTATCATGCGTAACCATCAATAGGGTTTGGTTTTGTTCTTTGGCTAATTTACAAAAAATTTCATAAACTATCTGACTATTTTTTTTGTCAAGATTCCCTGTTGGTTCATCGCCCATTATTATAACAGGGTCGTTGATGAGCGCTCTTGCGATTGCTACACGTTGTTTTTGACCTCCCGAAAGTAAGTTAGCATTTTTTAAGGCATAATCCTGCATATCCAAAGATCTAAGTTTTTCATATGCCCTTTGTTCAATTTCTTGATGACTGTATTTTCCCAATTTAAGAGCTGGTAACATTACATTTTTTAAAGCTGAAAATTCATTCAACAAGTAATGAAATTGAAAGACAAAACCTATTTTTTCATTTCTAATTTTAGATAACTGACCGTCGTTTTTGCCTTTCATGGATACCTTATCTATCAACAAGTCACCTTCGTAGTCTGTGTCCATGGTTGACAAAATATATAATAGCGTTGATTTTCCACAACCAGATTTACCTATGATTGAAATAAACTCCCCTCTATCAACCTGAATGCTAACATCCTTCAGTATCTGCTGTTTTTCTGGCTGATAGAAGAATTTATTGATATTGACAGATTCAAGTACTTTGTTGGACATATCTCAAAAAGTTGGTATTTATTTTCCGCGAATAATGGATACAGGATCTACTTTTTTGGCTTTCAATGAAGGAAAATAACCAGCGAGATAAGAGGTGAAACTGCCAAAAAATAATCCTATTAAGTAGAAACGATAGTCGTAATTTACGGGAAATGTTTTTACGGTTGGTAAAGCTGCCGTATTAAATGGAATCTGATCTATAAAATTCGACAAAAGAAAACCAAACAATAATCCAAAAACAGAGCCAATAAGCCCAATAAATAAACCAATCATAATGAATATTTTCTGGACATCCTTTCCTGAAAAACCTGTTGCTTTTAGAATGGCAATGGTATCCATTTTTTCAAAAATCATCATATTCAAAATGTTATAAATGCCAAATCCAGCGACGATCAGTAAGGTTATACCAACGGTATAGGAGATAATGGTTCTGACTTTTGATCCGGTTTCAAATTGAGAATTTGCTGTTTGAATATCTAATGCATCTAAATCATAGAGTTTGGAATATTCTTTTGCTAAAACTGGAGCCTGGTTGATATCTTTGATATTGATTTGGATATCAGTAATGTAGTTGGATGATTTACCTAAAAGTTTTTGAGCAGTAGCCAGAGAAGTATAACTCTGTACTTTGTCAAAATCCTGAATTCCAGATTGAAAAAAACCTACTACTTTCAAGGATGCCCTCTCTCCTGTTGTCGTGCTGATTTGAATAATATCACCAACATTTGCCATCATTTTTTCAGCTGCCAGTTTACCCAGAATGATGCTATTGGTTATGTTTTTGATGTCCATAGGATTACCTTCAGGAACATAGTCAGCAAACTTGTACAATTGAAGTTCTTTCTCAACATCGACGCCGTTAACAACTCCGGCAATGTCAATGTTCCCCACATTATAAAAAACCTGAGCAGAAATCTTAGGAGCGAATCCCTTAACTCTGTTATCCTCTGAGATTGTATTCATAACAGGACCAACATTATGGATTTTTAGCTGTTTATTTCCAGGTTTCAAAGAACTGATAAAATGATGTACATTTTTATTGTTGGAATAAAAGATATCTACTGGTTGTTCACTAGATGCTTTAACTTCATTGTATAATCTGACATGTGGTGTTCTGTTTAGTATTAAACCATCCAATAAATCATTCAAACCATTCATAAAGCTTAAGAGCGTAATAAACATAGTAATACCAAACATCACCCCTATTGCTGCAATTAAGGTTTGTTTTCTTCGAGAAAGCAACAGAGCTTTGGCGATATCTAATAGTATAATACTCATTTTATTCTTTTATCAATTCATCGCCAATCCCAATGCCACTTAGAATTTCTACTTTTTTATAATCTTTTAATCCGGTTTTTACTTTAACTTTTTTACCAGATTTTAGTTTTACAAATTCATTGTCAATAAGATAATCTCTAGGAATAGTCATCGCATTGCTTTTTTCGGAGATTAGAATATTTGCCTCCACTGTCAGGTTAGGGAATAATTTAGGAACCTCTTTCTTGAAAACGGCCTCTACCGTAAAAGATTTTGTTTTTTCATTCATAAGTGGGATGATTCTTATTATCTCTCCCTCAAATACTTTGGACTTATAGCTGTCCATGCTAATAATCACTTTTTGTCCAATTGAGATTTTAGCAATATCATACTCGTCTATCAAAAGTTCCAAAATGTAATTATCAGAATTGCCAATGATTGCCAGTGGAACTTGAGCAGAAGCCATTTCACCTTTTTCTTTTAAAATGGAAAATACGGTACCATTGATTTGACTTTTGACAATGAAATCAGATTCGATAGATTCTGATAATTGAATATTTTTTCTACTTTGTCTGGAAGACAAGTCCAGCTGTTTCAAAAGTTCATTATATCGATTCAAGTTGGATTCGAGGTTGTTTTTAGAGTTGACAAAGGCTAGTTCTCTCTGTTCCAATTCTAATTTTGATCCTATCTGACTATTCCAAAGTTTTTGCTGTCTGAGATACAAGATAGAGTCATTTAAATATTTTGTTCTGGAATTATCAAGAAGCAGTTTAAGCTCTTTTATCTTTAATTCTCTGGATTCTGTATCGTAAAATTCAGCATTGATTTTTGCTTGTTCACTATTAATTTTTGCAACTGAGCTGTATATTCTGAAGAGTGGGCTACCTATTTTGACAATATCTCCTTCCTTTACAAAAACTTCGCTGATGATACCATTTGAACTTGAAAAAACCTGATATTGATCAAGGCTCTTTACT
>JBILRD010000364.1:0-3018 GCA_044372845.1 Saprospira sp.
TCGAACAAATCGGACAATTATATGGATTATGTGATCTTGCGGGACAATAAGCTCTGCCAAAAAAGATAATTTGTAAATGCAATTTATTCCATAACGCTTCTGGAAAAATATTCTTTAAATCTCTTTCCGTTTGCTCTACATTTTTAGCTTCACTGAGTTGCCATCTCCAGGCTAAACGATGAATATGAGTATCCACTGGAAAAGCAGGAAACCCAAATGCTTGAGACATTACCACAGAAGCCGTTTTGTGACCAACACCTGGCAAAGATTCCAAAGCTTCAAAAGACTTAGGAACTACCGAATTATACTTTTCTACTAGAATTTTTGATAATTCGTAAATTGCTTTCGATTTCCTCGGTGACAATCCACATGGCCTGATGATATTTTCGATTTCTTCAACTGTTAATAACAACATCTCAGATGGAGTTTTAGCTTTTGAAAATAAAAATGGTGTTACTTTATTTACCCTTTCATCAGTACATTGAGCAGACAGAAGTACAGCAATTAAAAGTGTATAATCACTGCTATGATCCAATGGAATTGGTGTTTCTGGATACAAATTTTCAAGTATATTAACGATATCATCAGCCTTTTGCTTCAAGAGTTCTGATTTTTTAGATTTACGCATAGTAATTAGTTTAGTTATTAACTCAGCACAAAAAAACTCGATAAAATTTAATTTACCGAGTTTTCAATAATTTAATTTCAAATTCAATTATTTATCTTCCTAGATATGCTTTCAATAATTTACTTTTTGAACTGGAGGTTCTTAATTTATTGATTGCTTTATCCTTGATCTGACGTACACGTTCTCTGGTTAATCCAAAACGCTCTCCAATATCTTCCAAAGACATAGGGTGTTCATGGCCAATACCAAAGTATAACTTGATAACATCTTTTTGACGATCAGTTAAAGAACATAAAGAACGATCAATCTCATTTCTTAACGATTCCATATACTCTAAACCTGCGTCAGTTTTTGGAGTATTTTTATTTTCAAGAACATCTAAAAGAGAGTTATCCTCCCCTTCTATAAATGGCGCATCCATAGAAACATGGCGAGCCGCAACTCCTAACGTAGTTTCAACTTCATCAGAAGCAATATTTAATATTTCAGCTAGTTCCTCAGCAGATGGTTCTCTTTCAAATTCTTGTTCTAACTTAGAAAAAGCTTTGTTGATTTTATTCAGAGATCCAACCTTATTTAGGGGAAGCCTAACAATACGAGATTGTTCTGCTAAGGCTTGTAAAATAGATTGGCGAATCCACCAAACAGCATATGATATAAACTTAAAACCTCTGGTTTCATCAAAACGTTGAGCTGCTTTAATCAAACCTAAATTTCCCTCATTGATAAGGTCACTCAATGACAACCCTTGATTCTGGTACTGTTTTGCAACAGAAACGACGAAACGTAGATTAGCTTTGGTTAGCCTTTCTAACGAAGCCTGATCTCCTGCTTTGATTTTTTTTGCTAAATCTACCTCTTCCTCTGGTGTTAACAGGTCCACCTTTCCAATTTCCTGTAAATATTTTTCTAAAGATTGGCTTTCGCGATTGGTAATTGATTTTGTAATCTTAAGTTGTCTCATAAACTAGTTATAACTGATGTCAATTTTATGATAGGAATAAAAACAAAAACTACTGTGTGTAAAACTTATCAAAGAGCCAAAGTTAACAGTTTTCAGAGCAGTTTGCAAGTAAAACGCAATTATATAAATGAAATGTTCAAAAAAATACCTTTTTTTTTGAATTAGTACAATTTAGCAAGCAGAATACTAAGAAAACATAATTAAATGTAAGCCAAGGCTCAAAATAAAATTCATCAATCGAATCATATCAACAACCAAAAGCAATCAAATTCAAAAAAAATATCAAAAAAGTGGGAAAAAGTGGGAAAAAGTGGGAAAATGTTATAAATTAGCATTCTGATTATGGGATATTCTACCTAGACTATAGTAGGGATAAATTTTACATTTTAAACTTTTTACAATTAAAATGTTAATTATCAACAATATATAATGGGATTTATAAAACTTCCAGAAGGACAAAATGCTTCAATTTCTCGGAGAATTCAATTGTAAACTTGACGAAAAAGGACGCTTGCGTTTGCCGGCTCCCCTGTTGAAACAACTAGGGGATTCGATGGAAGCAGGTTTTGTCCTTAATCGAGGTTTCGAGAAATGCATGGTATTATATCCAAAATCTTCCTGGACAGCTATAACTCAGGAAATCCAAAAATTAAATTTATACGTCAAAAAGAACAGAGACTTTGTTCGATTTTTCTTCAGGGGGGCAACGGAATTAGAGATAGACAGTAGTCAAAGGTTATTACTGCCAAAAAATTTGTCGGAACATGCACAGATTGATAAAGAGGTTATACTGTTTGCATATTTTGATAGAATAGAAATTTGGTCTAAAGAACAATATGATTTAATAATGGGCGATGAACCTAATGACTTTGCTGATTTAGCAGAAGAAGTTATGGGTAAAATACAAAACGGATATGGAAAATCAGACACCGATTTATCATAATCCTGTCTTATTAAAGGAATGTATAGAAGGATTGAATATCATAGAGGATGGTATTTATGTAGATGTTACTTTTGGGGGAGGTGGACATAGCAAAGAAATATTAAAAAGCTTAGGAGAGAATGGCAAATTATACGGTTTTGATCAGGATGAAGACGCTTTCGAGAACGCTCCAGATGACAATAGACTGAAACTTCTGCCCTTTAATTTTAGTTTTTTAAGACAAGGTTTAAGAATTGAAAGAGTAAAAAAAGTTGATGGGATTTTAGCCGACCTGGGAGTTTCCTCTCACCAATTTGACACTGCTGAAAGAGGTTTTTCCTTCAGATTTGAAGCAGAGCTGGACATGAGAATGAATCAAAACTCGGAGAAAACTGCCAAGGATATTATAAATACCTATAGTGCAGAAAAGCTTCAGGATATCTTGGGTCAATACGGTGAAGTAAGAAATGCCAAAACCTTAGCCAATGCAATAGTTCAAAGCAG
>JBILRD010000023.1:0-11534 GCA_044372845.1 Saprospira sp.
GGTTCTTTTAGCTCAAGAAAATGCCATTAAAGAGATAAAGTTAATCAAAGAGAAAGAAGCACTTGCGCGTCAAGAATCCGCTGTGATTATGGCTAAATTTAAACAAGATGCTACTCAAGAACAAGCCAAATCAAAAGAACTTCTGGCAGAACAGATCCGAAAAGATAGAGAGACAGCTGCCCTTGAAAGGCAAAAAATTGCAAACGAAACTGCTATTGCAAAAGAAACTGCAGCTTTAGAAATTTCAAAAATCAAACAAGAATCAGCCAAAGTAATTGAAGAATTAAAAAGTAAAGCTGTTTTAGTCCAAAAAGAAGAAGCTGAAAAATTACTTAAATTCAAAGAGGATATCGCTAACCAAGTTGCTCAAACTAAAGAAAATGCAATAACGGAGATGTTGAAAACTAAAAAAGATGCTGAGCTCAAAATCAAATCTATCAATGACTCTTTGAAAATCACAATCAATGTAGTTAATAATAAAATTGCAGAGGCGAACGAAAAAGGAGCATTGGAAGTTGCAAATGCAAAGAAAAAAGCTGGAGATGAGGTCAAGAAAATTCAAGATGAGAATGCTCTTGCTAAAGAAAAATTGGCCAAAGATTTAATTGATGCCAAGGCTAAAAACATCCTCGACATTGAAGAATCAAAGAAAAAAACTACAGATGAGATTCAAAGAACTCAGGATGCTTTAAAACTAAAACAACAGGAATTGCTAAACCTACAAAACCAAATTGATCTTAAAAAGAAAGAACTGGAGAGTTTGAATAAAACACCAGGAAATAAATAGAATTAACTTTTCTATCAAAAGAGGGTAAGCAAATTAAATGCTTACCCTTTTTTTGATAAATTTTTAAAGTTTATTCCCGATTACCTTAAACTAATTCAAAAACAAGTCGTTTTAGCTGATATACAATTAAATCCAACAAATATGGCTACTCTTAAAATCGGTGATTCTATTCCTCACTTTACACTAGAAGATCAAAATGGAAATTTGATTGATTCAGATAATTTCAAAAATGAAGTCCTTATAATTTATTTCTATCCAAAAGACGACACACCAGGTTGTACTGCAGAAGCCTGTGCTTTTAGAGATAGCCATGAAGATTTTGTTGAATTAGGGGCAAAAGTGATTGGAGTCAGTGCCGATTCAGTTTCAAAACATAAAGATTTTGTAACTAAATACAAATTGCCATTTACGCTGTTAAGTGATAATAATAACGAATTGAGAAAGAAATTTTCTGTCCCTAAAAGTTTTTTAGGATTATTACCAGGAAGAGTGACGTATATTTTTGATAAAAATGGAAAATTAGTTCATATTTACGACTCTCAGCTCAATTCAAGAGGCCATATCAAAACTGCCTTGGAAGTAGTTAAAAAACTAGTTTCTTAAAACCTATATTTCACTGTCGAATAAAATCCTAAACCAATAAAGTTTGATATACCGTTAACCGTGATGTAACTATTGCTGGGTTTGTAAACACTTCCCAATCCGACATCAGTCCTAAGTCCATATTCAAATATCAGATTTTTCTGAAGACTATGTTCCATGCCTACATTCGCCAGGAAACCCCAATCCCAATTATTTAGTTGAGGTACATTTATTTGTAAAGTTAAATTATTTCTTAAGTTTGAAATCGGACTATTTGTATCATTATTTTTAAGGTGCGATAAATATAAACCGCTACTCAGATTCAACACATTTCTCTTTGTACCACCAAATCTAAGCAGATTAAACTTATATAACATATTGAACTTGAAATAATCAAAATCTACGGTCTCTCTATTTACCTTCCCGTTATTTTTATATACATAGTCCTGACGCATTTTAGAATTTATTAAAATCTCAGAAACAAAAACATGTCGATGATTAAAATTGACTCCTAATGACAATCCATATGCATAACCAATCGTAGAAGAAGAACTGGAAGGAACATAATTTGATAAAATTTTGGCATTCAAATCATTCTTTAAGAATATCTGCTGGATAGTACTAACTAAGCCTAAATCGAACTTAAGCTTCAAATAAGGCTTTTTATTTTTCAAGTTGAGAATTGGCAAATTATTCACCATAAGTCTTTCTTTCAACTCTAAAGTACTGTTGTTTATAGTATGAATATCTATTACAGTAGGATACTGATTATTTACATTTTCAATCTCTTGATTTAAGGGAAATACTTTATTTTTTTCAAAATTTGAGATTTCGTCAATTGAGACATCCTCATTACTGACATTTACAATAGAATTATCTTCCAATTCCATATCTGTTAACTTATTGGAATAATTGTAATTATTGACAGAAGCAATTTCAGAGGTATTATAAACACGCTCATCGCATTTATCTGACAAATCCTCTCTCAAAAATTTAATATCATTGTGGCCTTCGTCTGGCTCCTTAAATTTTGAGATCAAGGAATTTAAGGCAAGATTACTAGAGTTATCTTTTGAATGATTATAGATCCACATATCCACTCCACAACCCCTTAATAAAAGTAATAATAGTGCCGCGACTGAAAGTTTTTTTAATCTATTTTTCCAGACATGAAGCAGTTTTAATTTATCTAATTTAGGACTTAATTTATTCCAGACCAGATCAATATTCAGTTGTTTTTCAATACTATACCATATTGATTCGGGCGCTTTTTTATTATTTTCAGAAAAATGTTCCCTTAGCTTTTGGTCAATCAGATTGTTATCTTTTTCCAAATCAATATCAATCCTGTTCCAAAGCTCTTTTGGTGCTTGGTTACTAAGTTCATTTAATTTATCTTTTAAATGACTGTATAAAGGATCATTATTTTGATTATTATTTTCCATCCAGCTCAGCTAACATATTTTTCAAAAGCATTCTTGCTCTGCTAAGTTGTGATTTTGAAGTACCTTCAGAAATATCCAACATATCAGCAATTTCTTTATGTGCATAACCTTCAATAGCATACAATTTTAATATCATCGATGCTCTCTGCGGTAATTTTTTAATCAATGACAATAAATCCCCGGCATTTATTTCTGAAATAATATTATCTATATCCAACTCTTGAGTTTGAATATAATTCTGAACATTTTCAGATTCCCTCTTTCTCTTTCTGTAATGGTCAAGTGCTGTATTGATAATAATTCTCCTAATCCAACTTCCTAGCGAAGACTCAAACTTGTATGTATCTAATTTCCTGAAAATTTTGATGAAAGATTCCTGAAGAACATCACAAGCTTCGTCCTCTGTATCACAGTAAATTAGAGCAACGTTGTACATCTCATCAGCATACTTCCTGTAAAGTATCTCTTGATATCGTCTATCATAACTGATACATCCAACAACTAACTCGTTGTCACTTATATTTTGATGTTCAACTGACATGGAAATTAAATTATTTAGTCTTCATCATAATTTTAGACGATAAAGATACAAAATAAGTTGTAAAGGTTATGAAATCGGAATTTGCATAAAACCAGCAATCAGACCAAGGATAGCACCAACAATAATTAGCTTTAACTCATCTTCCTGAAAAACAGGCCTTAAAAAACCTACAAATTCTTCAGCTGAGAGAGAAGTCATTTTCTCATCTAAAGTATGCTCAATGTCCAGTGCTTGTTTGGCATAATCAAATATTAAATGGATATGCTCAGGTATTTCCTCCACCAGTCTTTGACATGCGATAGATTTTACCCTTTCATAGCTATCTGAGCCAGATGTCAACCTTAACAACACACTACCATAACCTACAGTTTGATCAATACTCTCATTGACATGCTTTTCAATTATTCTGACTAATTTATCAGAAGATGGCCCATTAAAAATAGCATCAAATATTTTGGGCATCGTCATAATATTTTCAGCAATAATTTTAGAATATCCTTTTGATACTTCTACCTGTCTTTTGATAAACAACCCTTGAAATTTCATTCCTAAAAAGTACCTTGGCTCGGTCGGACTAAATATCAATTTCAAAGCAAGCCAATTAGTCAGATATCCTACTATCAAACCACCTACTGGTAAAATCCACCATTCTCTGTATGGAATCCAAACCAGCATTTGCAAAACTCCAAATAAAAATCCAAAATAAAATCCAGAGTGCTCAATAAATTTGAACTCCTTACTTCCAACTTCCAAAAATATTCTATTCATCAAAGGTTTGTTCTGAACAAGTTGCTCTACAGCCATTTTCTTTAAATTAAAAATCTCTGTAATATGTTCTCTAACCTCAGACATAATTTCTTCGGTAACTTTTGGAATTTCTTTTACTGCCTTTTTGAAAATAATGTCTTTCTGCTTCTCTGACAGAAGTTTCCACATTGGTACTTCGGTGGCTAGTGCTTCCTCAAAAATATTTCTTGTAAGATCTAGCATTCTGGGTTCCATTTCCTTTGCAACAATCTTTGGGTTTATCTTCGAAAATTGCTCCCCGACATCTATCAGCTTTGTAGTTATCATATCTACTGATCTGGAAGCTAATACCCTGGCTTTAGAGGGCACAATTCCCTGCCAACCAATAATTTTTTTACCCTTCCATCTTATCCCAATAAAGTTATAAGGGTAAAATGTCATCTTTAATGCTAGGATATTTGTACCCCATCCAATAATACCAGCAACTACTGGGATACTGAGCATATACCAATTGAATTTCTCCTGGTATAAGTTTAATATTGATTCAATAAATAATAAAAAATCCATGTTAATGATCTTATTTGCAAACAGAATGGTATTTCAAAAACCATGCCCGTATGTTAAACAAATTCCTTTATAGTTGGGAAATCTTTAGGTAAAAAAATTGTTAAAAAATCTTATCTATTTTTACTTTTTTTATACAAAAGCAAAATTTTTGTATAAATTTAGGGGTTAAAGTTGAATTCATTACGTTCTAATGTTTTATGTTCACAACTAACAAAAAATTGAAATACCAAAAATCACTTTAAAGTTATGATTTTCAAAAGTACTAAATCATTCTTAGCATTATTCACATTGTTATTTTTGCTCTTCACCGGAGTACAAAATTTGAAAGCCAGCCATATTGTTGGTGGAGATGCTTTTTACACTTGTCTTGGAAACAACCAATACCAAGTAACTTTTGCACTCTACAGAGATTGTGAAGGGATTTCGATGGACGCAAGTCTATTTGTAACTGTAAGCGGATGTGGCACAACATTTAATGCTACCCTTAATCCTGGGACAAGATTTGGAGTTGAGATTACTCCAGTATGTCCTTCACAATTACCATCTACAACCTGTACCAATGTCAATGGTGCTATTCAGGGTACTCAAGTTTACGAATACACAGGTATTATAACACTACCTTCTGCTTGTGATTCATGGACAGTGGGATGGACTACTTGCTGTAGAAATGGTAACATTACAAATGGTACACCAAACAGCATGTATATTGAAACGAGGATTAATAATACCAATGGTTTATGTAATAACTCTGCAAGATTTACATCTTTACCAACACCTTACATCTGTGCTGGACAGCTATTCAACTTTAACCATGGTGCCGTTGATGTAGACGGAGATTCTCTTATCTACGAATTGATAAGTCCAATGGAAACAAGTGTCAATACTTTTTATACATTTACTGGCGGAGCTACTGCAACACAGCCCTTTTTCACAACTCCACCGGCAGGTTTGACATTTAATAATAATACTGGTCAAATGACATTTACGCCAAGTATTCAACAAACAGCTGTTGCAGCAATTAGAATTTACGAAATTAGAAACGGAGACACCATTGGTGTTACCATGAGAGATATTCAGGTAGTTGTTTTACCTTCATGTACCAATCAAGGTGTAATTGGATCTCCACCAATTGTAAATACCGGTGGAAGCTATGATCCAGCTTCAAGAACCTTTGTAGTTTGTCAATGTCAGACTTTAAATTTTGTAGTTTCTGCAAGAGATCCAAATGGTGATACGCTTACTCTAGATGCAAATTTATCAAACATAGGAACCGTATTCGGTACAGCTAATGTAACCATATTCCCTTTTTATCCTATTCCTAACAGAAGAGATACCTTAGATCTTTATGTACAAATTAGAACATGTGATGCACCTTTAGGCGTCAATGGTTTTACTTTGGTAATAACTGATAATGCATGCCCAATACCATTGCCAATTTATCTAGGCTTTAATGTTATTATTCCAGGTGTTAATATTACAGCAAGTGATACAACTGTTTGTGCAGGGATTGCTCAAAATATACAGTTAGGCGCACAAACATTCTCATTAACAGGAGGTACGGTTCCTGGGCGGTTCCAATGGACTCAACTATCAGGTCCTGTATCTACTATCAGCAATGACACTATCAGAAATCCTGTACTTTCTATCCCATCAACGAACGCACCTGGTGATTCTGTAAGGGTTGTTGTCAGTTTCATAACCACCCCTGACCCAGTTACTGGTGCTACCTGTATAACATCAGATACTGTAACCATCAGATTGGTCAATCTTCCACTAAGTCTTAGTGTTGCTGCCAATGATTCGTCGCTTTGTCAAAATGGCTTACCGAATACAGTTCTATTTAATACTTCTGTTTCAGGCCCTGGAGTCAACTTGACAGCAGGAAACTATAACTGGACTGCTATACCAGCTGGTAGAGTAAGTGACTTAAGCAGTTCAACTATAAACAATCCAACTGGTCAAATAGCTGGTTCGGCAGGTGATTCAGCAAGCTATATTGTTAGTTATACCTATGGAGCTTGTGTTGGTAGGGATACAGTAAAACTATATTTTAATCCAGGAGTACCTATAGCTACCCCGGCAACAGCTAATATTTGTCCTGGAGATACATTACAATTAAGCTCTATTTTATCTGATACCTTTGTAACATATAATCCTATTTGTGACGATTATACTTTAGCTAGTATACCTTATGCTCCGATAGCTGGTACAGGTACCAATTCAGGATTGACATGTGACGACTGTTTATCTTCCACCTTTCCAATAGGTTTTACATTCCCATTCTATTGTCAAAATTATACTCAATTTAAAATCAGTTCAAACGGTTTTATAACTTTTGATTTAGCTACTACTGCCAATGGATGTTGTACTGGTCAGGCATTACCTAGCGCTACTGATCCTAACAACCTAATTGCTCTAATATGGGAAGACTTAAATCCAGGAAGCTGCGGTAATTATACTTATCAAACAGTAGGTACTGCACCAAATAGAAGATTGGTTGTAAGCTTGAATGCTGTTTGCTTCTTTGGTTCTACAAATACAATAACCGGTCAAATTGTACTTCACGAGGGTACTGGCATCATTGATCTATTTATAAGCCCAATGACACCTCCAGGTACATTTGATAATATGACTATGGGACTTGAGAGTGCTCAGTTTGGTGCCGTAACCTATGGTGAAGCTGTACCAGGAAGAAATAGTCAAAACTTTACTATAGCTACTTCCGAGGGTTGGAGATTTACTCCAGTACCTAATGCTATTTTCGATCCAATTACCTACCAATGGTCACCAAATACTTTGATGTCGAATGATACTATTCGTGATCCAAGAGTTTGGCCATCAGGCAATATTACTTATTATGTCACAATTAGTGAAGGATCTTGCGCTATGCAGGATTCTGTAGTGGTTACTGTAAATTCATCAATTCCTGCTCCTACTGTAACATGTGGATTGCCAACAAATTATCCAACTGAAATATTATTCAATTGGGGTGGTTCTGCTGGAGCTACAGGCTGGGCTTATAGCATTGACTCTGGCTTAACTTTTATCAATGTACCTTTATCAACAGACAGTCTTTTATTGACTGGTTTAGGAACAGGAGATTGTCGCCAAATTCAAGTAAGAGCTACGGGTGCAGCTGGCTTATGTCCGGTAAATGCAGCAACCTTATTTACATGCTGCACTAATCCATGCTTTAATCCTACGCTTATACAATCTACTGCATCTACAAATTTAAGTTGTTTTAACAGTAATAACGGATCTGTAACCTTCCTGGGTACTCGTGGAGACCGTGGGCCTAACTATACATTTACACTATTCAATGCTGCAACTGGTGTACAAATTCAAACACCACAGGTAACTCCTGGTTCTGTCACTTTTAGCGGATTGGCAGCAGGTCAATACTATGTAACTGGATTTGATGCATTTGGTTGCCCTGCAACTTCAGATACTGTTACTATTACCCAACCTGCTGAATTGGAAGGAACCTTGGTTTCAACGACATTAACATCTTGTTGGAATACAAATGATGGTTCAGCTACTATTACACAAGTTGGGGGTATAGCACCATATTCTTATATCTGGAGTGATCCGAATGGTCAATTGACAACTACAGCAACAGGTTTATCTCTTGGCAATTACACCGCTATTGTTATTGACGCAAACAATTGTCGAGATACAATCAACAACATCAATGTATTTGGACCTTTTGGACAAGCTCCTTTTGTATCTACCCTTGTAAATCCTTCAACTGGATGTCCAGGTAACGGAAGTATTACGATTCTCTCTGTTCAAAGTTTAGCAGGAGATCCAAATCCTGGTAATCCAAATTCTCTACGTTATGTATGGACTGATGATTCCAATATTGTAATCGGCAATGATGTTCTAACTGTGAACAATCTTATTGCTGGAGAATATTATCTATCAGTAACTGATACCTCTGGATGTGTTTTTCTGGATACCATAAATATCACTGGCCCTTATGTTATTATTGATAATTCTGTTGCAATAAATCCTGATTGTAACTTTGCTAATGGTTCTATAAGCCTTTCTGTGAGCGGTGATCCTCAAGGATATAGTTACAACTGGAGTAATGGTATGTCTACATCTACAATTACGGGTTTAGGAGGAGGTAATTTTTCTGTTACCGTTGTTGGAGTTTCAGGATGTCAGGCTTCTGCCTCATTTACCCTTTCAGCCGGTGGAGTAAGTGCTTTCGTATCATCTCTTGACGAAAGAGTTTGTATTGGAGAATCAACAGGATATATCAATATCAATACTACAAGTTTTGGCGGTACTGTTTCATACCTTTGGTCAAATGGAGCTACTACTCAAAACCTTAGTGGAATAGGCGCGGGTACATACAGCTTGACTGTAACACTCAATGGTGCGCTTATATGCGTTGCTAATCCAGTAGCAATAATCAGAGAACCATCATCTCCAATGACTGTCAATCCATCAGTTTTAAGCTGTGGAAGCGTTACCGCAAATCCAAACGGTGGATGGGCAACATCTTACAGCTACCTATGGAGCTCTGGTGATACCACTGCTACTGTAAATAGTTTGGCTCCTGGCAACTACACCGTAACCGTAACGGATGCTGAGGGTTGTACATCTGTAGACTCCGTCAGTTTCAGCATTCCAAACTTAGACGCTTACATTGGGTCTATTCCGGGTGTTTCTAACGATACAATTGTTATCGGATTAACATCCCCAATGAATGCAGGCATTGGAACTCCTGAACCTGGTGTAACATATAGCTGGACACCTGCTGACAATGTTACTTCATCTAATACAGCTCAAACAGTATCATCTGTATCCTTAACCGAAGGCAGTTATGTATTTATTATTAACGCCAATAACGGAATCTGTCAAAATAGCGATACTGTAAGTCTTGTTATCGAGCCTATACAATTCAAAGGTTTCCCTACAGCATTTTCGCCAAATGGTGATGGGATAAATGATATCTTCAGACCTACTCCATATCCAACAGATGGAATAGAAATACTTGAATTCGAGGTTTTCAACAGATGGGGTCAAAAAGTATTTTCAACTACTGACCAAAGAGAGGGTGAAGAAGGTTGGGATGGTAAGTTCAATGGTACTCTTCAACCAAGAGACTACTATATTTATACTTTTACTTATCGCTTCCCAGGAGAAATAACACCAAAACAATTAAGAGGTCAAGTTACCTTATTGAGATAAATGAAAAGGGGTTTAACAAAATTGTTAAACCCCTTTTTCTTTTTGATTTGTTATTTAGACTTTGATTTAATATTCTCAGGATTCTTCATCATATATTTTAGAATATTTACTTCACTATTACTTAAATGCCTGCACTTCCCTATTGGTAAATTCTTTTTTGTAAGCATTGCATACCTTGTTCTGTCTAACTTTTTTACCTCGTAACCAAAGTATTCAAAAATACGTCTTACAATTCTGTTTCTGCCTATATGAACTTGAATACCTACCACATGATGCTTGCTGCCCTCGATAAAGGCAATGTCATCTACAGGAGCTGGACCATCATCTAAAGTTATAGTTTTACGAATCATTTCCATATGCTCTTCTGATAATTGCTTGTCCAAGACAGCAATGTATACCTTAGTTACTTCAAATTTTGGATGAGATAGTTTTTGTGCCAAATCTCCATCATTAGTCAATAAGATAAGACCAGTTGTATTTCTATCTAACCTACCAACAGGATAAACCCGTTCTTTCGTAAATTCCCTGGCAAGGTCCATAACCGTCTTTCGACCCTTTTCATCATTAACAGTGCAAATTACATTGTGAGGCTTATTGAGTAGTAAGTAGATAAATTTATGGACAGGCTTTAGAATTTTATCATCTAGTGTGACTACATCATCTTTTTTTACCCTATAGCCCATTTCCGTAACCACTTCCCCATTTACTTTTACTCTACCTGCACCTATTATTTCATCAGACTTTCTTCTTGATGAAACGCCTGAATGTGCTAAATATTTATTCAAACGCATATCCATATCCATAATCTCAGAATTATCTAATTCTACAGACTTTTTAAACGGTTTTTCTTTTTTGCTTGTCTGATGTTTTTTATTCTCTCTTCTATCTTTATTATTCATTATAACTGTTTTTTTATTCGTAATGTAAGAAACTATTCACTTTGTTGATCTTCCTCATGATTTCCTATAATATTGTCATCTGAAATAATTTCTTTTAATTTTGGAAGATCTTGAAGTGATGATAATCCAAAATGTTCCATAAATTTCTCTGAACTTCCATATAAAAGGGGTCTACCAGGATCTTTTGATCTGCCAACAATTTTTATTAAATCCTTCTCTAATAATTTTTGAACCGCATAATCACAATTAACGCCTCTTACCTTTTCAATTTCGGCCTTACTAACTGGCTGTTGATAAGCAATAACTGCCAAAGTTTCCAGAGTTGATTTAGACAGTTTTTTATTACTCTTAATCTTGATTAAAAGGCCTATCAAATCATAATATTCATATTTTGTAAGAAATTGATAAGCATTGCCAATGTTAACAATTTCAAAACTAAACTCTTCCCTACTGTATTTAATTTGAAGACTTTGTATGATTTCTTCAATCTGTTTTTTGGATACAGTATTTTTAATTAATGCTTCTACACAATTTTTTATTTCATCTGCACCAATTGGTACTTCTGAAGCAAAAATCAATGACTCAACATATAAATCTATATTATCCATTATTGATTTACTGACATACTAAAAAGCGTTAAGAAAATAGAGAACTATACAAAGTTAAATGATTTGAGCCAATTATTATATTTTATAAATCATTTGGAGAACTTAGCCCTTCTATATTTTGTTTTATTTTTTGGTATATTTTGATTAGCTTTAACC
>JBILRD010000365.1:0-3014 GCA_044372845.1 Saprospira sp.
GTCAGGTTCAAATAAGAAAATAGGTTAAACAGATTATATAATAAAAAGGCCGACCAAGTTAACTTGGTCGGCCTTAATGTTTCTGAGTCAAATGTATCAAGCTATTCTATCTCAATATGTTCTTCAGTTTGTATTTGAAAATAGTAAGTGAGAACTACCCCAGTTCAAGTAAAAGTTAAATACACCCTCTTTACTTACCTATGTTTATATTTTTTCAGGGCCAATGCAAGATATATCCAAGTAAGATCCTTAAAGGTCATAAAAAAAACGACCTCTTACCTAAGAAGTCGTTTTTTGTCTTGTTGATATTTTAAAAAACCTGTTAAGGATTGTATTTGCTAACTCTTTGGGTTCTAATAATATTTCTGTTTCTATCCAACATTCTTATCATGTACATCCCCCTTTGTAAATCACTTACATCATATTTACCAGAAGCGTTGTTTATGGTAAATTCAGAAATTTTCTTCCCAACAATATTATATACTTCAATGAACTTAACTTCGTTGTTCGGATCCTGAACCATAATGTGTTCAGTTGCTGGATTAGGATAAATGTTTGGGCCATTACCAGCTGAACTTGCGTTGCTAGAGGCATTGAAACTAACATTTACATGATTATTTGGATTTTTAAGTTCATAAATTTTTATTTCTGAATGTCCTGAACCTTCAAATCCATTAGGGTGAAAAGAAACTCTGAAGTCATAAATACTTTCACCAGGAGCCAAGCTAAATGATTTAGATTCTGTATAGGCTGTATGGCACAGTTTGTCACAGACAACCGATTCCCAACCCTGAGGCAGGTTGTTTTTAACTCTTTCCCATCTCAATTCCATTGTGTAAGAACCGTTATTTTTAATTACAACCGATGGGTTGATTTCTTCGGTGGCCTTACCTTGTTGACTAGCATTAGTGGAGGAAACCACCAACTGTTGAGCCTGTGAATAAAGAGAAAAAAATAAAAAAGTATAAGTTAGTAAGCGTGTCTTCATTTATTGTCGTTAAAATTTACCGTTTGGTAAAGGTTGTATTTAAGGTACAACATCATCAAAAATAATACAATTCAACTAAACATTTATCCTATTTACGTTTTTTTTAACTAAAAAGTTCTAATTATCAGATGGAATATTAAAAAATAACAGTTTTTAAGAAATGATAGTAGTTTATTGATCAAAGAAAAGTTAATTTTACCATGTTTTAATAAAAGTAAAATTCAAATGAAAAAAATTCAATTATTTATAATATTCATACTTTCTGTAGCATTTTTGAATGCTCAAAATTTTGTAAGTACCAATTCATCTAATAGAAACGTCTTATTGCAAACTTTTGGAGGTATCAATTGCTTTTATTGTTCAGAAGGCGATTATAAAGCTCAGGTCCTGCAAAACAACAATACCGACAGAGTGGTATGGATGAATGTTCATGCAGGTTTATTTGCTATACCCAATTCCAATCAACCGGATTTTAGATCCGTTTATGCTGATACTTTGCTTAGCGTTGCTGGTTTGACAACTTTTCCAGCAGCTGTAATCAATAAAAGATATTTCCCGACCCTTTCTCAATCTCAAAGTGCTTTAGCGATTGGTGACATTAACTGGTCTATGGCTGCTGACAGTATATTAAGTGAAAATTCTCCTGTTAATATTGCTGCTGCAGCTGAATTGAATATTTCTAATAGAACTATTAAAGTGGTTGTTGAGACCTATTATACTGCAAATGCGAACAACAACAATCAAAAAATCTACGCAGCATTATTATTAGATAATATTCTGGGACCAAATCAAGGAGATTCCTCTCTAAATCCTATTGCTTTTCAGCAAAATGGGCAGTACAACAATAGATTTCTTTTCATGGATTATCTTACAAGTTCTTTGACTGTTAACAGTACCGGTGCCGGATATTTTCAGGCTGATACTATTTACTATAATCTGCCGAATAATTTTAATGGTCTTAATATTGATTTTATAAATCCTTCCATAGCGGTTTGGATTGCTGATAATGACAGTTCTGAGGTTTATACTGCAGCTTATGCGGCAATGAATCTCATTTCAGCCAACAACTTAGATGCGAAAATTGTCAATGCTGATTGGAATACAGATTTTGATTTGATTTGTGGTCAGGAATCTCCTATAACTATTACAGTTCAAAATCTTGGTAATGATGTGATTGACTCAGTTCAAATCAATTTTAATGTCAATTCAGGTCAGTTCATTGATAGTTTTACTCATGTATTTTCCAGTTCGATAAGTATTGCCAATAGAGCTGAAATCTATAACCCCAACATATCAAATTTGAATCTGCCTTCCAACTCTGTTGAATGGTCGATTCAGAAAATCAACGGCAATCAAGTGTCTAATCCAGTTCTTGTCAACAACAATATTAATCATGCTTCATTGATAGTCTCAGATAGCACCAATGGCGTGTTCAGAATTCGTTTTGACTCTTATCCGCAGGATATCAGTTGGTTTTTAAAAGATGAAACCCTTGATTCAATCTTGATAGTTGACAGTTTGAATTATGGCGGAAACACAACCCTCACTCAAAATTTTACTGTTATAGATGGACATTGTTATACTTTCAAGGTTAGTGATAGTGCGGGTGATGGCATCTGTTGTGCTGCTGGTCAAGGATTTTACAGTTTAAAAATTGGCAATCTGGAAATATTAACTGATGCTGATTTCGCTTTCGAATCAGGAACCAAATTTGAATTTCAGAAAGGGGTTATTGCTGTAAATCCAATCGAAGACAATGGCTTAGCCTTTGATGTTTTTCCCAATCCAGCTAAGGGTCAGGCCACTTTGAGAATAAATTCAGAAGATTATAAAGAAATAGATTTTGCCGTATATAACACTTTGGGACAGTTGATAGTCTTTGAAAATAATATTTCATTGAATTCAGGTGTCCATTACCTTGATTTAAATCTGGACAATTTTAAAGCAGGAATGTACTACCTTGTACTCAGTTCTGGAAATAAAAGATCGAGCAAAAAGTTGATAATTTCAGAATAATTGTACTGAT
>JBILRD010000366.1:0-3013 GCA_044372845.1 Saprospira sp.
ACTTTTTATCAAACCAATAAGTTATTTACGCCAAGACCTAATAGTTTTCCTTATGCATGGAGGGTATTGCCTTATAACTATGGATATACCTGTACAGGATTTTCACAACCAAGATTTTTCAATAGCGCTATTAGCTCTGACGTTTCCAGTACACCTCAAGTGGAAATTAACTGGACAGTAAATCCAAATGTAATTTCAGCAGGTTCTGCTCTTAAAATGCAAATTTCAGACATTGACCCTCAGGAAATTCAATTGAATATCTATTCTGCTGCAGGTATTATGTTGTGGAATTCCAGTTTTGAAATTACTCAAAGTCAGGATATGGAAATCAGAATTCCTTCAGAATGGACTTCAGGTTTATATTTCATCGAATTAAATACTAAAACCGGATACAAGTCCGTTAAGAAATTTGTCGTAAGATAAATTTTGATTCAAGTTCAAACTATTTCTTTGTTTCAATCTTTTACAAACTTCAGAATGAATTTTTCTCGAATAGTTTTATTTATTTTTTTATTCTTTTTTATTCAACATTCTGGTCTTGAAGCTCAAGAAACAGCTAGGATAGTTGGTAAGATTACCGACTCTCTAAGCGCTGAAGAAATTCCATTTGTATCGGTGGTGGTGGTCATCGATAACAGACAAGCTACTGAAGTTAAAACAGATTTGGAAGGTAATTATGACATATTGGTACCGGCAAATAAAAATTTCAATCTGGTCTATTTGTCAACTGGTTATCCCAGCAGAGTAGTCAAAGATTTGAGGCTCGGTACAGATGAGGTGATAAGATTAAATATAGTTTTGTCAACTCTTTTTACGGTTGAGGTATTGGTAACAACTTTTGAAGAAAAAGAAGCCGATGCTTTGAGAATAAGCAATGAAGACATCAAAAATCTTCCGACCACTACCATGAATCTGGAGTCGATGCTGCAGTTTATTGCTGTTGGTGTAACCGCTGGTACTGGTGGGGAATTAACCTCACAATATTCGGTTAGGGGCGGTAATTATGATGAAAATCTGGTTTATGTAAATGGTTTTGAGATTTATCGTCCATTACTTATCAGAAGTGGTCAGCAAGAGGGATTAACCTTTCCCAATCCAGATATGTTGGAATCCTTGTCATTCTCATCAGGAGCTTTCAAGGCTCAATACGGTGACAAAATGTCCTCTGTATTGGATGTTCGCTACAAAAGACCGACCAAAGCTTTTGAAGCTAGAGTCAGTGGTAGTTTATTGGGCGCTTCTGCCTATTTTGGAGGAGCAAAATATTTGAAAGGGAATGGAAAAAGGAGGCTTACTTACACACTTGGTGCTCGATATAAAACAACTAGGTACATTTTAAACACTTTGGATATTGAAGGAGAATATGTTCCTAATTTTGTTGATGTACAAGGAAATCTGATTTATGACTTAACCAATCGTTGGCAATTGGAATTGCTGGGCGGTTACAACAGTGCTGAATTTACACTCGTACCTCTTTCAAGCGCTACGACTACAGGTTTGTTCAATCAGGCTATCAGGTTGAGTTCTTTATTCGAAGGAAAGGAAATCTCAGACTTTAGAACAAGCTTTGCAGGAGTATCTGCCATGCATATTTCTCCAATGACTCTTAAGGAAGTCGAATCAAAGAAACTGATTATTCAAAATACTGTTAAAAATCGTTTCATGCTTTCAAATTATCAAAGTACTGAAAACGAAAGAATTGATATTCAGAATTATTACAGATTAGAAGAAGTTGAAACCGGTTTGGGACAGGATAATTTTGGCGATGTGATAGGCACCTTGGCTTATGGTGAAACCCATTTATTTGCCAGAAATTCCCTAAAATCAAATGTTACTCAGTTTCAATATAATGGGGCCTGGAGTCATGAAAGATACAATGGAAAGAAAAGTTACAGGAATAACCATCTTTTCCAGTGGGGTGCCACTTATAAAATGGAATATATTGATGATGTTCTCAAAGAATGGACAAGATTTGACTCTCTTGGTTTTACAATACCATATGATACTACGGCATTACCAATCTTCGATTATCTAAAAACGGATACGATTCTACTTTCGCATCGTATTTCGGCTTTTGCTCAAAATACTTGGGAATTTAAGAATGATAATCATTTTCTGAGGGTAACCGCCGGTATCAGAAGTCAATATTGGACTTTGAATCAAGAGTTGATCATCACACCAAGAGTACAGATATATTATACACCTTTGCGATTCAGCAATCTTTTATCTGATAGTACTAAAAAGACCAAAGATCTAACCTTCAAAGCTGCCTTTGGTTATTATTATCAACCGCCTTTTTATCGTGAACTTAGAGATTTGAGAGGGAACATAAATACATCTTTGCTCTCGCAAAAATCTATTCATGCCCTGGGGGGGATTGTCTGGGATTTCATGATGTTCAAACGTCGATTCAAATTTATCAGTGAGGCCTATTATAAGCATCAATGGGATTTGGTGCCTTATGATGTTGAGAATGTGAGGATCAGATATTATGGAGATAATAACGCTAAGGGATATGTTGCAGGGATAGATTTGAGGTTGAATGGAGAGTTGGTTCCTGGTATGGAATCCTGGGTCAATCTGTCATTTCTAAGAGCCAGAGAGAGATTTGATGGGGTTCAACATAGAATTTACCGACTGGAGGGGAATCAGGTGGATACCATTTCTACTGCTGATGTTCCAAAACCGACAGATCAGTTTTTTATTTTCTCTATGTATTTTCAGGATTATTTTCCCAGGGCTGAATGGTTTCAGGTTAATCTGGCACTTACAGTCGGTTCAGGTATGCCTTTTGGTATTCCGAGAGAGAATATTGTTGCCAGAAATTTATACCGCTATTCCCCCTATCATAGGATTGATATTGGTTTCAGTTTTGGACTCTGGAACAGAGACAAGCACATCAAAAAACATTTTTTAGAAGAGGGTAAAAATTTTCAGGATGCCAGCGACCATTTTAACAAAAAAAGGCATCTATTAAAGAAAGTAAAATCTATCTGGCTAAGTGCCGAGGTAT
>JBILRD010000126.1:0-6065 GCA_044372845.1 Saprospira sp.
AATAGTGCAGGTAACTCTCTATTATTTTTTGACATAATAATGATATCATTATTGCCTAAAAATCCTTTAGTTTGGTTGGCTACTATAGCTTTACCCACACTTAGATATTCCATAAATTTAGGAGGATTTGCGACATATTTTGCATATTTCTCAACATCATAACAGAGTAAGAACATATCCATTGTTTGCAACAACTCTGCAGTTCTAACAGTCATTAAACTACCATAAAGCCTTACATTTGGGGCAGACATCAAAAATTCGATAAAGGGATCTTCCCAGGTTTTGTTTTGAGAATGTGCTAAATTACTATTCTTGACAAATGGTCCGATTAAATGAAATTCAACAATTTGATTCTCTCGAATGATTTTTTCAAAATTAACCTTATCGATGTATGGATTCTGCAAATTGCCGAGGTAGCCACATCTGACCCTTCCAGTTGTAAATTGGGTTACTGCTTTTATACTGTCTTTTTTATGAAGAGCATCTTCAAAAACAGAACC
Organism: Saprospira sp.; assembly: GCA_044372845.1. Lineage (GTDB taxonomy): Bacteria > Bacteroidota > Bacteroidia > Chitinophagales > Saprospiraceae > Saprospira. The sequence goes on from JBILRD010000126.1 coordinate 501, forward strand.
TAGAGCATGTTGAAAAATTTGTTTATGGGCTTTAACTTTTCCAATAATCTCGTACAAAGGTTGTGACATCGCCAATATCAAATCAGCACTATCTCCTATACTTGCGTTCAAAATATTGTCATCAGGAAATTTCTCTAAACTGAAAATTTTGACTGCCTTATCAAAACAAGACATATCCAAAAATCTTGTTAAATCGAAATTCCAAACCAGATCGATTTTTTTACCGATAAGTTTAATAATTTTATTTATTAGCTTTTGATCCGAACGATTATCCAGTAACCCAAAAAAATTAAAAGGCAAAGCATAATCAACAATGTTCAATTTATCAGAGATTTCGATTGAGCTATTTACCTCAGAAGGCGGATTTAAAAAAAATACGTTATTTCCAGCTTTTGCCAACTCTCTGGCATAAAACTGTCTTGCACTGAAATTTACATCCCAGGCAGTTGGAGAAATAATCAATATATTTTTATTCCTAAACTCCATAAAAGTTTATAAAATTGGCTTTAGCAAATCCTTCGAATTCATTTATTTTGAACTATTAACACCTAAAAATAAATTTAATAAGTTAGAAATAGAACTGATTTATATTTTTTTTACAAAACCTTCTGTTAACTCATATTTCTCTAAACTTTCACTACAAATGGCATAACCCATAGGATCAAACTCCAATTTAATACCATATTCACTCATCCAACCTTTTTGTCTGGCAGGATTTCCAACAAATAAGGCATAATTAGGAACATCTTTGGTGATAACCGCTCCAGCACCAATAAATGCAAACTGTCCTATTCTTATCCCACATATAATGGTTGCATTTGCACCAATACTGGCACCTCTTCCAACAAAAGTCTTTGAATATTGATTTTGTCTGTTAACGGCACTCCTGGGATTGATAACATTGGTAAAAACCATGGAAGGTCCTAAAAAAACATCATCCTCACACTCAACTCCAGCATAAACAGATACATTATTTTGAATTTTAACATTGTTACCTAGTTTAACATCATCGGCAATAAATACGTTTTGACCTATATTACAATTATCACCAATTACAGCCTTCGACATCACATGGCTAAAATGCCAGATTTTAGTGCCTTTTCCAATCAACGCACCTTCATCAACAAAAGAACTTTCATGTAAAAAATAATCTTTTAACATTTTTGATTGTTTACCTTTTTGTCAGTTGTTTAAAATTTTATCTAATTTAGAAAACAAAAATCATAAATAATGAAATCCAGGGATCATATTGACAAATCAATAGACGAACTACTCGATAGGATTGTCGAAGATTTTGATGCAGAGCCTGATTCTATTCTTAATATTAGTCCAGATTATTTTTCAACCGAACATCTTTTTAACTTAAAGAACCTGTGGTTGAAAAGAAACAAAAAATATAATTTATATTTTAGACTGGTATTTGGACTTGGTGTTTTATCTCCTATTTTTTTTACCATCGGAGCTATTGGTTTTTGGGCCAATGGAATATTAGGTATCATCTTTTTCCCACTATCTATTGTTTCTTTTTTATCATTCTTTTTTGGAATTTTCATCCTGGCTTCAAACTTCAAAAGCTCTGGCTATCAGGATAAGGTTAAATATGAAATAGATAAAGAATTAAAAAAAAGAGGTCAACTAAAAGATTAACAAACTTATGACTGATCATATTGCCAGTTCCGTTTTACTAATTAACCCCAAAAACTTTTCTTTTAACTACCAAACATTTGAAAGTAACCTTTTTCAAAAAATAATACCCAACTGCAATTCTCAGGAAATAGCAGAAAGAGAATTTAATCAGGTTCTTAAATTATTGAATGACAATAGTATAGAAACAATTGTTTTTGAAGACAGCGAAGAACCAGTAAAACCAGATGCAATATTTCCCAACAATTGGATCTCAACTCATGAAGATAAAAGTATCATTGTCTACCCAATGAAAGATCATTCCAGACAATTGGAATATAGATCAGACATCATCGATTACTTGAAAACGGAGAGAGCATACAAAAAAATTTATAATTTAAAATACCTCGAAAATTCGGGGCAATTTTTGGAAGGAACTGGAAGTTTAGTCTTAGATCGAAAAAACAAAATAGCCTATGCCGCACTTTCTCCAAGAACTACAGAAATGGCACTTCAAGAATGGCAAAAAATTACAGGGTATCAAATTATCAGTTTTGAAACAGATGGTCTAAACAAGCTTCCCATTTACCACAGCAACGTAATGCTCTGTATAGGTTCAGATTTTGCCATTATCGGTACAGATTGCATTAAATCAGATGATAAAAAAAGAGTCTTAGAGCGTATTCAACAATCCGGAAAAAAAATAATTGAACTAAGTAAATCTCAAATTTTAAACGATTTTGCCGGAAACATGATTGAACTCAAAAACAGAATAGGAAAAAGGTTTATAGTGATGTCTGAGAGAGCTAAAATTTCGTTGTCTGAAGACCAAAAAAACATCCTTAACGAAGAATTGGGGCTTACAATTCTATCAACTGACATTAACACCATTGAAACTGTAGGAGGAGGAAGTATAAGATGCATGCTTGCTGAAATTTTTTAGCTTGTTTATTTTTCAAAACTCAAAAAATTGTTCAAATCGTTGTATTCATACTTTTTGTATGCTGCCTCTTCCCTACTAATTGGATAGCCATTGATATAAGGTATTATCTTAATTTGAGCGTATCCTAAATTTTTTAATCTCTTGAATTCCATTAAAATATTTTCAAAATCTTTAGCATATCCTAACATGTAAGCATGTTCAGAACCATTACTTTGTTTTTCTGTAAACATTGAAATTTCCTGATTTAAAATACTATCCTCAAACATCAATGGTGTTTTAATTAACTGAATTTTATAACTCAACCCTTTGAAATCCTCATTGAATTTAAATGACGAGCTATCCATCATGACAGGATTTACACCAATTTTATTATTTGTTATCTCAATATCCAGATTATCAATATAATAAAAATCAAAATCAACTCTGTTGTTAAGTTTTCTTGTGTTGACATCTACAGAACCATCAAATCTTTCATTTTTTGCGATGGGAAAAGTTGATCCACATCCTCTGATGACTATTCTATCAGATTTTACTCCTTTATTGGTTAAAATACTCGATAACTTCTCGGCATGTTTTAAAGTTAAAAAACTAGAAGTTGAAGGTTTTTGACTATTATCAGAATGGGCACTGATCAATAATCTAACCAACGGATATCTAGACATGAGTTGTACAATATTGTCTAACTGCCTTTCAATACCCTGACCAAAAACACCGTTTACATGATCATAAAGAATTGACTGAAAATAAAATTTATTATTCTTGTTTTCAGGATTTTTTTCCTCACTTATCACAATGGCTTTTAGCTCACTCTTGCTGTATTTGGCAATATTTACAAATTCTGTTACTTGCTCTTCTGTTCTAGGATTTAATTGTTCCTCCAGAGGATTTCTAAGATAAACAATGAATAAATCAAAACCTCCTTGTCCTAAATTTCTTAGGGAGGAAAGATAAGCGCTTAATCCATTATCAGCAGGTCGATAAAACAAATCATCTCCATAAGAATTGACCGGCTTTTCTAATCTTTCAGCTTTAGACCATTTATTATTTAGATTACTAAAAACAGATTTAAAAACATCGAAGGATCCAATACTTTCTTTTCGATCACTGCTAAAGTATATAGTTTTTCCATCTTTTGCCAAAAAAGGAGATCGCTCATTGAACTTTGAATTAACACCAAACCCAGCATTGTACGGCTCAGACCATGTACTATCAGTTATTTTATAAGAAAAGTAAATGTCTAAACCTCCAAAACCACCTGGTCTATCAGAGACAAAGGCCAGTAATTTATCTGAATAGAAAAAATAATCTCCATTCCAACTACCCTTTTGTTTGAATGACTCAAAAGGCACTGCTAATGATTGAGTGTTTCCATCAAGATAATTATCGACAATGGATTGACCATCTCTCTGATAAAGAACTTGAAATCCCTTATCAGGAAAAGCATTTAGAATTTCATCGCTACCGGTATTTATCCTTTTTGAAAGGGATGTAGACTTTGACCAATTAGCTAAATTTTGAGTGGAAGAATATACATCAAAATTTCCTTTTCGGTTTGAACTGTAGAATAATTGATCTGAAAACCTTAGATTTTGAATCGGCAATAATTCATCAAATTTTGTATTCAAAGAATCACCAAGGTTGACAATTAAAGCATTACCTATCTTATTTTTTGATCGTTTTGCCTGGATACAATGTAGTATTAGCTTTTTAACCTCTTCTCTTTCCTTCTTAAAATTAGAACTTACCTTAAGATAAGTTTTATAGAAGCCTATAGCTTCGTCAAATTTTTCTGTTTGATGCAAGGACTTAGCAGTGTATATTAAAAGCTCATCTTTGTGACTCTTATCTTCCAGACAAATTTTAAAAAACGACAATGATTGCTCGTAGCTATTGAGATAAAAATGACACAACCCCTGCTTATATTTCCATGTAATATTTTCTTTGTCTTTGGAAGATAATTGTTTATAAAGGTTCAAAGCTTTTGCAAAATCTTTATTCCTAAAAAAATTATCAGCTTTTGTAGCCAATTCATTAAGCCCGGTTTGAGCAAAAACGAGAAAAGATTGAAAAGTTAAGAAAAATACAAGCAGTAAATATTTTTTAATTCTCTGGATTAAATTCATAGATCAAATACTATTTTACGTCATCGAAGATAATGAAAATAAGAGGTTCAATGAACGAATCTCAAAATATTCCAATTGAATTCAATAAAATATTTGACAAAAATGAACCAACTATCCTATATTTGCATTTCTAAAATTAAAAATAAATAATTGTTTTATGGCAATAATGATAACCGATGATTGTATTAACTGCGGTGCTTGCGAGCCTGAGTGTCCTAATAATGCAATTTATGAAGGCGGCGTTTCCTGGAGATATGCAGACGGTACAAGTTTATCTGGTAATTTTACGCTAATCAATGATCAGGAAGTTGAAGCTGAGACAGAACATCAACCCGTTTCTGATGATTTTTACTTTATTGTCACAGACAAATGCACTGAATGTGTAGGTTTTCATGAAGAACCTCAATGTGCAGCTGTTTGTCCGGTAGATTGTTGTGTCCCTGATCCGGATCACGTAGAATCCCAGGAAACATTACTTAAGAAAAAAGAAATTTTACACTTGTAGGCTATATTTTTATTTTTTGATACAAAATACCAATAAAACAACAATTGGAATTTTTTATTTCGATTACAATTTCTATATTTGCGAAGAATTAGATGGAGGTTTTAGCTCAGTCGGTAGAGCATCAGATTGTGGTTCTGAGGGTCGTGGGTTCGATCCCCATAAGCCTCCCAAAAAAAGCGAAGTGTTTTACTTCGCTTTTTTATTTTAGTTAATCAACAACTGTTTTAAGCTTTCAGCCTTATACCTCAACTTTTCTGTTTTACTTATAGTCAAGTTGATAGCATTCAAAACTTCATCCCTGTTTTTTGAAAAAGCTATGATACAAACTGATTTCAAAAAAAGATAAACTTCGTCTGAGTCAAGATTTTTCT
>JBILRD010000199.1:0-4777 GCA_044372845.1 Saprospira sp.
AGGATGAACAAGCTTCCGAAAAATTTTTATTTTTCAACTGAGAAGCAATAATACCATAGGCAAATTCAATTTTATTTGGGTAGGACATCATTAAATTCTCGAATATTGAAATAGCCTCTTTACATTGATTATTATAAAAATATAATTTGGCAATAAGTATCAAATCTTTTGCTTCTAATGAGCATTTATAAGAATCTTTTAAACTTGCTATTGAATTATTAAAATCATTCCTTAAAAGACAACCAAAAGACAAAATTCTGTAAATATCTGCATCTCTATGATTTGTTTTATTGATTTCTTCATAAAGCGCAACTGCCTCATCGAACTTGGAATCCAATATTTTCTTCATCAAAAGAGCTTTCAATAGGGCATGATTGCTTTTCAGGCTGTCAATTTTTAGCAGGTTACTGATAGTCTCCTCTGCCTTGTTTAATTCAATAGAATCAATTTCGGATATTTTAATACTAAAATTTATCGGACCTTCAAAATCACTTAAATTCTCAACCAATTGCTCTTGGAACCTGAGGGTAATTGCACTTAACGATAAAAAAGGCGAATAGGAGCTTTTTAGAATTTTGTTTGAATTCAAGATAAAGCTTGAATCCGTCATATTGTCAATCATTTGTTTTTGACTTAGATAGCTTAATGCTAAAGCAGCAAATTCAGACGGATTTGGGTTTAACGTTCCAGCTTTTTCAAAGCTTACCTTAAAGGACTTAAAATCACTTTCTTGGAGTTGAATAGAAGCTAAATTGATCCAGCCTTGAACAACTTGAGGATTTCTTTTTGTGTAAGCTTCCCACAAAGATTTGATATCTTCTATTCGATTGACAAGCTTTAACATTTCTGACATTTTCAGTAATAGCTCAAGGTTGGAAGGATTTAAATCATAAAGTTCCATAGCTTTATTGTAGGCACGTTGAAGATACCTTAGGCCCTGCTGGTATTTGCCAGCTTCGTTATAGGCATAAAAAATATTCATCAATAATTCCAAGTCAGAATTGTCGGTCTCATATTTTTTTAGAAGTATTTCAAGAGATTCTTTGCTTTTATTTTTAACGTTGTACGAAGCACCAACCTCCAACATGGATGAATTGAATTGAATCGCTGGAAGGCCAAAGAATACAGGAAAAGGAATGTTTTTAATCAGTTCATTTGTGTCCAGTAAATTATACTGGTTCTGAGCAAAATTTGATACACTGAATAAAATTATGAATAAAAAAGAACAGAAAAATATTTGCAGCGTTTTCATATTAGTTTTATTGTAATGCTTTACCTCTCATCGCCTCAGAAACTGTATGATCCATGGCAATTTCAGCAAGTGGTCTGGCATAATCATTCAATTCGTTCATAATCTGCTGTATCCTGTCTTTATCACTGCCATTTACGGCTTCTTCTAACAGTTGAATATATTCTCTTAATTTTCCAAATTGACCTTCATCGAATAAACCGGCATTTTGAGTTATAAATTTCTCTGTTGAACTTAAAACATGATTGGCTTCTGTTCTTGCTTCTATTAAAGCTCTGATTTCGAGGTCACTCTGAGCATTTTTAATGGAGTCCAATAACATTTTGGCCATCTCCTCTTCCGATATACCATAAGGGGATTTCATTTCAACAGTTTGCTCAACAGCAGACCTTAATTCTTTAGCCCTAACCTTTAAGATACCATCAGCATTTAAAAGAAAATGAATTTCAATTTTCGGAATTCCAGCTGGCATTGGAGGTATATTATTCAATGTAAACTCACCTAACTTCCTGTTATCAGCCACTAAATCCCTCTCTCCCTGATAGACTGCTATTTTTAATTTGGTTTGGCCATCTTTAGATGTTGTATATTGCCTGCCAGCCTTTATAGGAATTTTGGAATTTCTGGGTATAATTACATCCATCAATCCTCCCAAGGTCTCAATGCCCAACGAAAGTGGTGTAACATCCAGTAAAAGCATATCCTTTTGATTACCAGCCAGTATATCAGCTTGAATGGCAGCACCGAGAGCAACTACTTCGTCTGGATTGATATTATCAATAATAGTTTTTCCAAAAAAATCTTTAACTGCTTTCTTAACAATATACATCCTGGTCGATCCTCCTACCAAAACAACTTCATCTATCTGATCCTTAGTTATTCTGGCATCTCTAAGAGCCGAACTACAAGAGTCCAATGTTTTTTGTAATAAATTCTTACTAACTGATTCAAATTCTGCTCTACTGATTCTCAAATTTATACCTTCAAAAATCTCATTAAATATATCAGAGTCATTGAGTGCAATTTTAGCTTTTTCAGCTTTAAACCTCAAGATTTGTGCTTTATTAGTATCTTTCAGTAACTCCTCAACATGCAGCGCATTTTGAGATGCCCAATATTTTATAATCGAATAATCAAAATCATCTCCTCCAAGAAAAGTATCGCCATGAGTTGATAAAACTTCAAAAATTCCATTGTCTATTCTTAAAATTGAAACATCAAATGTTCCTCCTCCAAGGTCATAAACTGCAATAGTTTTAACTTCGTCTTTATTCAAGCCAATTCCGTAAGCCAGACTTGCTGCTGTGGGCTCATTAATGATTCTCAACACATCAAGTCCAGCTAATTTTCCGGCATCCCTTGTAGCTTGTCTTTGAGCATCATTAAAATAGGCGGGTACAGTTATTACAGCTTTTTGAACAGGCTGAACAAGTAAATCTTCTACTCTGTTTTTTAACTCAGATAAAATCTTAGCAGACAGTTCTATTGGAGAATAAAATTTATCATTAACATTGATCCTAACCAGACCATCCTCGTTTTCATTTTCAATAATCTTGTAAGAAAAAAAATCTTTTATTTCAGAAAGATCTTTGTAAGATTTACCCATCAATCTTTTAACTGAAAAAATACAGTTATGCGGATCGGTCAATAATTTTTCTTTTGCAATATCTCCAACCTGAAATTGGTTATTGTTATACCATAAAACTGAAGGAACCAATGCATTTTTTGAATTATTGTCTTTTACGGTAACCGCTTTATTTTCCGAATTGATGTAGGCAACAAGACTGTTTGTCGTACCTAAATCGATACCAACAATCACCTCACCTTTTGTCTTCTCTTTTTCAACAACAGCTTTCTGCAGATTGATTGAAATTTTTGCCACTTAATTGATATTTTTTATTAGTTAAAAATTCAAACTGAAAATATAAAAAAGTAATCTTACTCTAGAATCACGAAACTAGTTCTTCTGTTTTCCTGATGTTGTTCTTCAGTACAGGCACTACAAACACATTGAACGGCTGGAGTTGTTTCTCCAAAACCTCTGGCTTGAAGTCTAACAGAATTGATACCATTTTCAATTAAATAGTTCATGGTAGATTCAGCCCTTCTTTGAGATAATAAAAGATTATCACGATCAGATCCCCTGCAATCAGTATGAGAGGTCATTTGGATATTTATTTCCGGATTTTGTTTTAAAAGGATGACCAATTTATCCAATTCTACCGCCGCATCTGCTCGTATATTCCATTTGTTATAGTCAAACTTAACATCCTTTAATACAATTTCTTTTCCCTTGAACATTGGGGTCAGCAAGATTTCCTTTCTGATGGTTTTTGTTCGATTAGAATCTGAAAAAACTATACTTAAGGTATTAAAAGTATCATTGGAACTAAAAAATCCATCTTTAGTCGTTTGTAAAAAATAAGTTTTACCCGTATCAACCTTAACTATAAACGAGCCGTCTTCCTCTGACCCGACAGACCAGGCAGTATCAGCTGTACTGATTCTTACAGTAGCCCCCAATAAATTTTTAGTACCAGTTACTTCACTGTTTGGATTAGCTGGTTGAGATAAAATTTTCTCTTTAACCTTTCCTTCAAATTTTAGTTCAAAAACCATCGATGGCGTACTGTCAACAGGTTCCTGCTTGGGTTTTTCCAGTTTTCTTGAAAAGCTAAAAATATCATCACTTCCCTTACCAGATTTTCTGTTGGAACTAAAAAATCCCATTTGAATAATAGAATCATTGGTGGATGCGAAAGGATCGAGGATAAGACCAAAATCATCCCCACCAGAATTTATTGGGAATTTCAAATTTTGAGGATCTCTAAATTTTTCATTTATTTTAACCGCTTTGAAAATATCCAAGCCGCCCATGCCGGGCAATCCATCTGATGAAAAATACAAGGTATCTTTGTCAACATAAGGAAAAACTTCGTTACCTTTTGTATTAACAGAACTACCTAGGTTTTTTGGCTCCATCCATTTTTCTTCACTTGGAACCCACAGACTGAAATACAAATCATAACCACCATAACCTTGTTTATCGTTGGAGGCAAAAATCATAAATCTACCCTTTGGATCAAGGTATGGATGCATATAATTTATATTGGTCGCACCCAGTCTGATTTCTTTGGGAGCCGTCCAGCTATTTCCTTTTTTGACGGAAAACATAATTTTACAAAAATCGGTTTTATCCTTGTTATCTGAACCGCATTGAGAAAACAGCAACATGTTTTGTTCCGCATTGAAAACCAAGTTTCCCTGATGGTATTCAGAATCAAATCCCTCAATAACGAACCTTTTTATACTATCATTTGATCTGTTCCATTCATAGAAATCAAAGAATTTTTGACCGGTCCACTTATATTTATCCTTACCCTCACTTTGAATTCTGTCCGAGGAAAACAATAGCTTGTCTTTACTGTATACAACGGGTGAAAAGTCAGTAAATTTATTGTTTACACTAATATTTTCAACATCATATAATCGCGGAAAAGTATCATTCAACCATTGTTTGGACATTCT
>JBILRD010000367.1:0-2998 GCA_044372845.1 Saprospira sp.
ATAAGTAATAACATCTTCAGCAGAGGCAATAAGTTCATCAGTCTCAGGATGGTACACATCATGTAACAAGAAACGACCTTCAATCCTTTCAGAAAGTGGTTGAACAATCTTGTCATTTTCTACAAGAGCTGTGACTGTCAAACCCCTAAGTGTATTACAATCATAAATATTTATAACAACATCTTGAGATACATCTACAAGACGACGAGTCAAATAACCAGCATCTGCTGTTTTAAGAGCCGTATCCGCAAGACCTTTACGAGCACCGTGAGTTGAGATAAAGTACTCTAATACCGAAAGACCTGCTACAAAGTTTGATAGGATTGGGTTTTCGATGATCGCACCACCAGTATCTCCAGATTTACGAGGCTTAGCCATCAATCCACGAATACCACAAAGCTGTTTAATTTGTTGTTTGGAACCACGGGCACCAGAATCTAGCATCATGTATACCGAATTAAATCCTTGCTTGTGTGAAGAAAGTTCCTTCATTAGCGTGGAAGTAATTTTATTATCTGCCTGAGTCCACTCGTCAATAATTTGGTTATAGCGCTCATTATTGGTGATAAGTCCCATGTTGTAGTTATCCCATATCTCATCAACAGTGCTATTAGCTTCCTCAAGAGTTTCTTCTCTAGTTGAAGGATTTAATAAATCACTTAGATTAAATGATAATCCACCACGATAAGCCCAATTGAAACCTAATTCTTTGATATCATCCAAGAATTTAGCTGCAGTAGGGAAATTGGTTTCTTTCAGGATAAAGGCAATAACCTGTTTTAGGTTTTTCTTAGAAAGTAACTCATCTATAAAAGGAATTGACTTAGGAACTACTTGGTTAAAAATTATCCTACCAACTGTAGACTCAATTCTTTTTGTAGTAAAAGTTCCATCAGGATTAGGGTGTTGAACTCTTACAGTCACATAAGCATGTAAGTCCACCTGTCCTTCGTTATAAGCGATAATAGCCTCTTCAGCAGAGTAGAATTTTTTGCCTTCACCTTTTACTTTATCACCATCCTCAGATCTTTTACCTTTTGTAATATAATAAAGACCCAAAACCATGTCTTGTGATGGTAAGGTAATCGGTGTTCCATTTTGAGGATTAAGCATATTGTGTGAGGACAACATCAAAATCTGAGCCTCTAGAATAGCCTGGTTACTCAAAGGAACGTGAACGGCCATTTGGTCACCGTCAAAGTCTGCATTAAATGCTGTACATACCAAAGGATGCAACTGAATAGCTTTTCCTTCAATCAATTTAGGTTGAAAAGCTTGAATAGAAAGCCTGTGTAATGTAGGAGCACGATTTAATAAAACAGGATGACCTTTTAGAACATTCTCTAGGATATCCCAGATTATAGGATCTTTTCTGTCAACTAGTTTTTTTGCAGATTTAACAGTTTTAACAATACCTCTTTCTATTAGTTTTCTAATTACAAAAGGTTTGAATAACTCTGCCGCCATGTTTTTAGGTATACCACATTCATGAAGTTTCAAAGTTGGTCCCACTACGATTACAGAACGTCCAGAATAGTCAACACGTTTTCCTAAAAGGTTTTGACGGAAACGACCTTGTTTTCCTTTGAGTACATCACTCAATGATTTTAAAGCACGGCCACCTTCCGCTTTTACTGCATTTGACTTACGAGAGTTATCAAAAAGAGAATCAACTGCTTCCTGTAACATACGTTTTTCATTACGTAAAATTACCTCGGGAGCCTTAATCTCCAATAATCTTTTCAAACGATTGTTTCGAATGATAACACGGCGATATAAATCATTTAAATCTGAACTTGCAAAACGACCACCATCTAATGGAACAAGCGGTCTCAATTCTGGTGGAATGACTGGAAGATAGTCTACAACCATCCACTCAGGCTTATTTTCCATATTACGTTGTCCTTCACGGAAAGCCTCCACAACTCTCAATCTCTTTAAAGCTTCTATCTTACGTTGTTGGGAATTTTCGTGGGCTGCTTTGTGACGAAGTTCATATGATAATTTTTCTAAATCTACTCTCTGAAGCATATCACGAACAGCTTCTGCACCCATTTTGGCTACAAATTTATTTGGATCTTCATCAGGGAGCATTTGATTCTCCTTAGGTAACATATCAATGATATCCAAATATTCCTCTTCAGTCAAAAGATCTCTTTCAACACTTCCATTGATTCCTTTTTCAGCTATAATACCTGGTTGAATAACCACATATCTTTCGTAATAAACTACTGATTCAAGTTTTTTGGAAGAGAAGCCAAGTAAGTATCCGATTTTGTTAGGTAAAGATTTAAAATACCAAATATGTACTATTGGAACAACTAATTTAATGTGTCCCATTCTTTCCCTTCTCACTTTTTTCTCAGTAACCTCAACACCACAACGATCACAAACGATACCTTTATAGCGTATCCTTTTGTATTTACCGCAAAAACATTCGTAATCTTTTACAGGACCAAAGATTCTCTCGCAAAAAAGTCCGTCACGCTCAGGCTTGTAAGAACGATAGTTTATCGTTTCAGGTTTTAAAACCTCACCAAATGATTTACTCAAAATCGAATCCGGAGAGGCAAGACTTAAAGTAATCGTATTGAAGTTGTTCTTAATTTTATTTGTATTACTTTTTTTAAACGGCATAGAAAAATCTATTTTAAAAGATTATTATTTAAAGAGCAAAAAGAAAACAATAGTTTTAACCAATCGGAAAAATCCGATTGGTTAAAACAAATTTTATGACAGTATTAGATACAATGTATTCAATTTATTCAAATTTAATATCTAAAGCCAAACCTCTTAACTCGTGCACCAAAACGTTAAATGATTCAGGTATACCAGCTGCAGGCATATTGTCTCCTTTTACTATAGACTCATAAGCTTTTGCTCTACCTACAATATCATCAGATTTTATTGTTAATAATTCCTGAAGAATGTGTGATGCTCCAAAAGCCTCTAGTGCCCATACTTCCATCTCACCAAATCTTTGTCCACCAAATTGAGC
>JBILRD010000368.1:0-2993 GCA_044372845.1 Saprospira sp.
GATAATAATGTATCTTGAATTGTCATGAGCGGTAAATTTACCACTATATTTCACCCATTCTTTCTTGTCTTTATTGATCATCTCAGAAACATTAAAAAAGGGTTTATAATCCGTTAATGGTTTATAATTTTCGATGCCGCTGATTTCGGTTTCAGACAGAAAAATTCCGATATTATTGGTTGCATACATTGAATTCACCTCTCTGCAAACCCAAAATTCAAAAAAATACTCCCGACCTTTTTTCAAAGGTTCTGTTAATTTAGCCTGAATGTACTCTCTGTAGTTTTCGCTTCTTTCAGATTTTGGATGATAGGTTAATATTGCAACACATTTATAGCCTGAATGGGTTTCATTGTACATTAAACCTTGTTTTTTCGCATTTCTGATATCATCTGGCAACACGATTATAAGGTCTGGAGTTGTCATAGTTGGACTTTTCCAATCTACTAAATTATAACGGAAAGATTCAGAGCCATCCATATCATTCTGAAGTCTTCTTCCTTTAAAACCTTCAAACCCAGGATTGGGTATGAGATTAGGCCCAATATTTTCAGGAAGCTGGGCAAATGAATTCACTGAAATAAATAAAATAAGTATATAAAATAATTTCATTATCAATTTTTTAAGACTTAAAACAAAGAATGTACCATGTAATTATTTTATGTGGATTATTTCTGCTTTTAGTATTTTCTTGGTCTCTAAGTCGACCGAAAATCTTTCATCTGTTCGATAGCCAATAACCCAAATAACTCTACTATCGCAAAGCAGTAAAGGTTGTTTTTGTCTTTCAATCAATGGCAATTTCAAATTTTTAAAAAATTCACTCAATTTTTTTGATTTCCCCTTCATCCCAAAAGGGTGAAAAAAATCTCCTTTTTCAGGTATTCTTATTTCAAGGGGCCAATGAATTTTTTCATAGTCAAAATAAGCAATATCAGTATTCTCAAAATCTAGCTTGCCAGGTTTATAATCGAGGATACCTAATTTTAAATTCATATCTGAGAGATTCAATTCAATTCCCATTTTTACTTCTTCCTCTGAAATATATCTATTTATATCATCTTGACTTTCAGCCGAATTTTCTACCAAAATCAGATGATTATAACTTCTATGTAAGCTGTAATTTTGACTATGATAGACCGCTCCTGATGGCTTATCAAGGTGTTGAATAATATCTGAAACTGTTGAACTGTTGAATGCGTAAGGATTTAATATTTCATGTAGAATAGTCGTCCTGGCTTTTAGCTTAATCAATTTTTGAACAGATATTTTGAAAACTCCTTGTTCCGCAGGCTCTAATAATTCATTTTTAAAATTCGAAATTGCCTGATCATAGATCCACTCCTGCTCGTTAAAACGGATCATATTCTCTGAAAAAGTATTTTCCAAAGAGGGATTTATCTCTTTAAGTATCGGGATAACTTTATTTCTGATTTTGTTTCTATGGTACTTGTTTTCAGTATTTGACTTATCTTCCCTGTAGGTTATTTTCTCATTGATTGCAAAGTTTAAAACATCGTTTTTAGAGGCAAACAGCAATGGTCTTATAATCTTACTATTCTCGTTTACAGGTTTGATTCCATGTAAACCCTTGATACCGCATCCCTGCACTAAATTGAATAAAATGGTTTCAATACTGTCATTCAAATGGTGAGCCGTTGCGATATAGTCAAACTTTTCCTTCACCAAAAGGTTTTCCAACCATTCATATCTCAAAGATCTGGCAAGCATTTGAGTAGAGCTTTTTGATTTTTTTTTCAGACTGTTAACATCAAAAGTTTGAACAAAAAACTCTACATCCAACTGAGCTGCTAAACTTTTCACAAAAGATTCATCCTCCTCAGAATCAGCAGCTCTGAGTTTAAAATTACAATGGGCGAGGGCAAAATTGATGGATGCAGCTTTTAACAGATGAGCTAAAACGACAGAATCTACTCCTGAACTAATCGCCAGAATGATCTTATCATTTTTCAGATCTATAATCTTTGAAATGTAATCAACAAATCGATCGAGCATCCTATACATTATTTTAGTTTAGGAGAACCTGTAATATGCAGGCTCTACCCATTCAAACTCTTTGTGAACAGGTATTTTACTAATGACATTTTCAATAACTTCCTCAAATGGCAGTGTAATTTTTCTGCTTTTTATATCAATCCAGGTACCATCAATAATTACTTTAGCAGCAAGTTTTTGATTTTCCTTATAAATATTTTGAATGATCGAATACCTGCTAAAGTCTTTTGTTGACTTGATTAACTCAACCGTAATTTCGATTTTTTCATGCAAATAAACTTCTCGTTGATAAGAGGACTGTTCTCTGAGCAAAACAGCAGCCAAACCCATATTAGCTAGTTTGGTCAAGGAATACCCCTGTTCGTCAAAAAAACTGATTCTGGCATGTGCGGCATATTGACTATAACAAGTATGGCGCATATGTTGGTTGGGGTCCATATCAGCCCAGATTATCTCTATTTTCTTTCTATATTCAGAAGCTTGCATCCGATAATATTATGTGTTGTATATTTGAGATTCGCAGTTTAATTATAACTTAGCAGAGCGTTAATTAAATTTTTGAATTGTGTAAATATACATTAAATAAAGAAAAGATCATGAGAATTGTAGGTTACATAGAGAATAAGCCATGCAAAATTACTGTATTTCACCAAGGTTTCAGGTACATGGTCAAATTTGAAGACGGTTTGTATGAACAGTCATTCAAATTCAGAGAATCTGAAAATGTAAAAGGGTTACCAGATATTCAAAATATCATTGATGATCAATTCATTGAAGAAGTTATGAATCGATTTATTGATATGAAAAACTCAACTTCAAATCTCATACAAAGATATATACATCAAATTTCCGGAGAGTATTTCGAAGAGGAAACTATCATTTAAAAACAATTTCATAAACTTTAATTAAATAGGTAAATGAAGATTATTTATTTTTTTCTCTTTATTGGTATTTCTAATTTCAGCATCGCTCAATCA
>JBILRD010000369.1:0-2986 GCA_044372845.1 Saprospira sp.
TACTTAGATGCAGAGACAGGACTCGAACCTGCGACCTTTGGGTTATGAGCCCAACGAGCTACCGCTGCTCCACTCTGCGTTATGTGGAATGCAAAGATATGCCTAATAAATTTAATAATCAAATTATTTTGAGTTTATTTATTGATAATTGACTTTAGAGTTAATAGTTAGTGTTTTAATCGCAAAGCAGGAAATAATAACCTATCTTTGCAGTATCAACAATGCGTTACACAGTTCTTTCCATTCTAAATTGAATACTGTCCCTTGGAATTCGCATTTATTTTCCATCTTTCTGAACTTCCATATCTTTAAACCAAGGGTAAATTTCATTGAAGTTCCAATTTTAATATGTTATTTGAAGATTTAAACCTTATTGCGCCTTTGTTGAGTGCATTAAAAAAAACGGGTTACACTGAACCCACCCCTATCCAAGCGCAAAGCATTCCCATTGTCCTAGAAAAAAAAGATTTATTAGCCTGTGCCCAAACCGGTACTGGAAAGACAGCCGCATTTGCATTGCCAATTATTCAATTATTAGAAACTGAAAAAAAAGAAAATAATGATAAGAGGCGTAAGATCAGAGCATTAATCTTAACTCCCACACGAGAATTAGCCATTCAGATCTATGATCAGATCAGTATTTATGGCAAAGAGTGCAATCTAAGGCATACCGTTATTTTTGGTGGTGTTGGACAACAGCCCCAGGTACAAAATTTAAAAAATGGTGTTGATATTTTGGTAGCTACACCCGGAAGACTTTTGGATTTACACAACCAGATGCATTTAGATCTTAGGTTTTTAGAAATTTTCGTTCTTGATGAAGCAGACAGAATGTTGGACATGGGATTTATCCATGACATCAAAAAATTACTAAAAATAATTCCGTCCAATAGACAATCTTTGTTTTTTTCTGCCACAATGCCTAACTCTATTTTAGACTTAGCAAATAGTATTTTAACAGATCCCCTAAACATATCTGTAACTCCGGTATCCTCTACTGCAGAGTTGATTCAGCAAAAGTTATATTATGTTGATACAGATCAAAAAAGAGATTTACTACTGCACTTGTTAGAAAATGAACTAAAAGGCAGGGTACTGATTTTTACCAGAACTAAATATGGCGCTGATAAGCTTTGTAAATTTTTGATCCAAAATTCAGTAAAAGCTGAAGCCATACACGGAAACAAATCTCAACAAGCAAGACAAAATGCTCTAAGCGGTTTTAAAAATAATAAATTGAGGATTCTCGTAGCTACTGATATTGCAGCTCGAGGAATAGATGTTGAAGAGCTGGAGTATGTTATCAATTTTGAAATCCCAAATGTTCCAGAAACCTATGTACACCGAATCGGTAGAAGTGGTAGAGCTGGAGTTGAAGGTACTGCCATTTCTTTTTGCGATGAATCTGAAAGACCTTATATTTTTGATATTCAAAAATTGATCAATCTTGAAATTCCTTTTATTGAAGAGCATCCCTACCCCACCAGTAGAGCAGTCAATAGAGAACCTATAAAACTTACCAGAGAATCAAAATATGTCAATCTGCAACACAAACAAAATAATCAGCAGAATGCAAATAAGAAAAGCAGCAAAAAAAGGTATTTTAGAAAACCTTCTTAATATTAAAAGAAAAGCTCCGATAATATCGGAGCTTTTCTTTTTTCTGTAAACTACTAGTTATTTCATCAAGGTTATATGTCCTCTTTTGACCACATCATTTCCTCCAGATGAAGATTTCCAGGCTATAACATATAAATAAACATCCCTTGGTTGTTTTACTCCTTTGTAAGTACCATCCCAGGCTGCCTCAACAGGATCATTATAAATTAACTGCCCCCAACGATTGTAAACTTTAAATTCTACTATCAGCGTTTTATTGATATTAACTACTTGGAAAATATTATTATCACCGCTGCCGTTTGGTGAGAAAGCTGTTGGAATTTCAGGATCATTAGCTTCAAAAAACACTCTGACAGAGTCAGTTTGAATACAACCATCTGAAGATTCGGCACTAATTACAAAAACATATAGCCCCTCTTGATCTGGGTTTGCATCCGTTTGAATAGTATTTTGAGTGCTAAAATTAGGGTTTCCTGGACCAAAGGAACTCCATTGATAATTTACAGCTACCTGAGTACTTCCACCATTTAATATTACAAAGTCTCCCCAAACTGTGGCAGTATCAACAGCTAAAGTTGGTAAAACACCGGCATTAAGTGAAGGATTAAATGGCGTTATAACAGTACCATTTGCCGTTGCTGTACATCCAGAAACATCCGTGATAGTAACAAGGTAGGTACCGGCTATTAGATTATTTATATTTTGATCTGTAGATCCATTATCCCAAAGATAGCTAAATGGTGCTGTACCACTATTGACAGTGATATTGATTGAACCAGTTCCAGATTGTCCGCAAATCTCATTATTTATTTGTACTGATGCATTTGGATTGGAGGCACCAGTTAGAACAATATTATTTAGAGCGCTTGTACAACCATTTACATCTGTTACAGTAACATTGTACTGTCCGGCAGATAAAGCAGCAATGTCCTCATTTGTAGAAGCATTACTCCAAAGATAACTATAGGAGCCTGTTCCCCCATTTGCAGTAATATTTATTGCACCATCATTTACGCCACATCCTGCATTCGTAATACTATTATTCGTAATACTGATAGCTGAAGGCTCGCTAACATTAACAGATCCAAAATTCAGCACACAGGTATTTGCATCTGTAATTGTTAAAGAATAATTACCCGCTACGATATTTACAAGATCTTCATTGGTAGAACCATTGGACCATAAATAAGTATAAGGTGCAGTACCTCCAGAAACTGTTAAAGAAACAGCACCCGTAAGTCCCCCATTACAAATTACATTAGTAGATGAATTAGAGGCTGAAATAGATGAGGGTTCTGAAATTATGACTGAATTTATATTAGTTACACATCCAGTATTATCAGTTATGGTTGCACTATAAGTCCCA
>JBILRD010000370.1:0-2984 GCA_044372845.1 Saprospira sp.
ACTTTGAACAGATTTTACGTCAGCATCATTTTGATGTTCGTAATAAAAAGAGACATCATCAATCAAGATCTCATAATTAAAACCTGCAGCTGCAATATTTCTCAACTCGGAAGCTGAAAAATCATTCTCAATATATTTTTTATTGTGAACCCCATGATCCAAGGTCACGCCCAATCTAAGCAACTCGTAAACATTTCTTCCTTCTAAACTTATTTTGGCTCTGGAATATTTTTCCTGGGCAAAAGAATTAGAAATACTAAATATCGTAAATAGTATAGCTAAATAAAAATACATTTTAGTTAGTTTGATTTTTTTCATGACTGTTATGTTAGGTATTAGTTCTTAGATTCTGGCTAATAAAATTCTGGGCTTACCCTGCAAATCATTGATAATTTGTACATCTTTAAATCCTTTGTTAGACATTAAAACTGACAATTCAAGGGAATAAAGTGAGCTTATTTCAAAAAATAACATTCCATCTTTTCTTAAATGACCATCCAAAGCAAAATCAGCAATAGCCTCATAAAACTCAAATGGTTTGGCAAGATCAGTAAAAAGAGCCATATGTGGTTCAAATTTTAAAACATTTTCCGCTAAAGAAGATGATTCAGAAGGACAGATATATGGCGGATTACTGACTATAATATCGAAGATAGGAAGATTATTTCTTTCCTCCACAATTAAAATATCTCTTTGATAAAAATTTACATGGACAGAATTCAATTCAGCATTGACTTTAGCTATTTCAATAGCTTTTTGACTAAGTTCTACTGCTGAGACATTTATTTTTGGTAAATTAGATGCAAGGGTAACGGCGATACAACCACTGCCTGTTCCTATATCCAAGAGTTCAAGTTCATTCGTGTTTTTTTTATAAGTTTCAATGATTTGATAAACCAGCTCCTCTGTTTCAGGTCTTGGAATTAAAACGGAAGAATTTACTTTGAATTTCAATCCATAAAAGTCGGCTTCAGCAACAATGTACTGCCATGGCTCATAAGACAGTAAACGATTTTCAATCTCAACCAATTTCTTTTCATCTTCTGAACTGAATTCGTAAGATTTTTGATCAATCTTGAAATTAAAAATATCTTCGAAGGTAAATTTTACAATATTGTAGGCCTCCCTTGGAGGATATATTTTTTCTAACTTAGACAAAAGTGCTTCAAAGGAGGATTGGATATCCATATTTTTTTTAATAAGTACCGTTGATTTAATACAAAGATAATCAATTTAAAGATGTTTCAGAAATCAACAACAAAAAGCAATATCTTTGTCGCTCAAATATTATAAATATGAAAATATACAATAAAAATATATTGATTGTTGGTGCTTCTCAAGGAATTGGCGCAGCCTTGGCGCTTGAACTTTCGAAACATCAAAACAACATTGCTATCGTATCCCGTAGATTGGAAAAATTGCAAGAAATTGGAGAAAATATTAAAAATAATGGATCAAAAGTACTTTGTATAGAAGCCGATGCCCTGGATTCAATAAAGGCTGAAGCGGTAGTTCAAGAAGTAAGAAATACTTTTCAAAGCATAGATATTGCCTTTTTGGTGGTAGGTGGATCTCCTCCTGTGAATATTGCAAAAACGAAGGTTGAAACGATACAAAATATCATGGAGTTGAATTACAACACCATGGTTAATTATTTCAAACCGGTATTGGATATCATGCTAAATCAACATAATGGTCAAATAGTGCATATCAATTCACTGGCTGCTTTTGCTGTTTTTCCAAAACTTGGACCATACAGTGCCGCAAAGACAGCTTGTAAGGCTTTTATGGATACCGCCAGGGCAGAATTGAGCCATACAAATATTCAAATATGCAATATTCATCCCGGATTTATTAAGACTGAAGGCTTGGGAAACAATCTCCCCAAAGGAATGCCAGTTCTGGAGGTTGATGCTGCTGCAAAAAAAATAATCCATGCTGTATCAGGTAAAAAGAGAAGCTACATTTTCCCTACCTCTCTCTACCTGCTCATTAGATTAAGCAGAATTCTTCCGTATTTCATTTTAAAATCAATCTTCAAAAAAATTTAAACAAAAAACCAAGGAAACTTTTAAACTGTTTTGAGTTTCCGGGGTTTTATAACTATGTTTGCCAAATAATGTTTGGCAAAACAACCAGTTTTGTAATGTTTTATTTTTAAACATTTTGCTAATATTTATATTTTAAATATTTATACTAGTTTTTGAAGTTATAACCGAAATTAAATTTTGCATTGGAAGAGTTATCTAAAATTTTAGAAACCGCCGAAGGTTTGTTTAGAAAATATGGGGTAAGGTCTGTTACCATGACAGATATCTCCTATCAACTAGGCATTTCCAAAAAAACATTATACAATGTTATTGAGAACAAAGAAGATTTAATCTCAAAAATCATGCTTTTATACATCGAAAGAGAGAAGAAAGAGAGTCTTGAAATTGCCACTAACGCTACTGATGCACTTGACGAAATGTTAAAAATCAGTGTTCATGTTCAAAGAAATATTCAAGACATGAATCCTTCTCTACTCTTTGATTTAAAAAAATATCACAATAAAATATGGAATGTTTTCGAAAGTTACCGAAGAGACTTCATATTGATGCTAATGGAAAAAAATATCGAAAGAGGAATTAAAGAAGGTATTTACAGACCTGAGATAGACGCCTCTATCATGAGCAGAATTCACGTAGGAACTGTTGAAATTTTCTCAGATGAGATATTACTACCCCCGGAAAGATTTCCAAGAACAAGAGTTCATATTGAATTTGCCCTTCATTTCCTTCATGGTTTGATAACTGAAAAAGGAAAAAGGCTATTTGACGAGTATTTAAAACATCTAAACAATATTATTTAATTCATTCCCAAAGTCTATGTTTTCGAACTTTAAAAAATTATTTTTCACAGCATTGACAATAGCCTTCTTTTCAGAGATTGATGCTCAGGCATTTATTTTTTCAATTGAAGATGCCATTAAATATGCTCAGGAA
>JBILRD010000372.1:0-2966 GCA_044372845.1 Saprospira sp.
CTGACAATGGGACCCGCCACCAATTGAGGAAAAAAGCTCAAATAAAAGGCAAAATCCAAGATGTTTTCTGTCGGTTTCAATTCCTCTTTATAAACATCTATTAAATAACTGATTGTTTGAAATGTAAAAAAAGAAATCCCAACTGGCAGAATGATATCCATGGCTTCAAATTTTCCACCAACAATATCTATGTAGTTTTTGAGAAAAAAATTACTGTACTTGTACCAAAGAAGTGCTCCCAGATTGAGAACAATAGAACTTATGAACAAAGTTTTTTTCCATATTTTTTGTTCTATCCTGACCAACCAAATTGCAATCAAATAATTGTAAACTATAGTCGCTGTTAATAACAGTACAAAAACACCACTCGACTTGTAATAAAAGAAAATACTGAACAATGTCAGCCAGGCTATTCTCCAGTTGATTTTGTTAAAAATCCAAACATATACTGCAAGGAATAAACTGAAAAACAATAAAAATTGACCACTATTAAATATGATTGGACTATTTTTATCGTAGATAAAAAGCTCCAATAGGTTCTGAAAAAAAACAGTCCATTCCATTTCTTTGGCTTATTTTGTTAGTGGGTTGTTTTGTCTGTTACTGTCAATGATTTCAGCTTCCTTGCCGGGAATCAAAATGACATTATTATTATTCGTGCTATTTTGAGGTTGTTGAATGGGTTGATCATCCTTACACAAAACGGCGGGTTCATCTGCTTTCAAAAATCTTACCCCCCACCTGTTGTCTCTTGCAGGTGCACATACTTCTTTGGCAGGTTTATAAGGTCTGAAGGGCAATGTATCTTTTGGAAAATTTAAAGAAAGTTTATTTTTATAAACAGATTCTGTTCTATACCAATTGACAATAGAATCGGCCCAGATGGCTGCTGCCGCTTTTGTCGGATGAGCCCCATCACTTATCCTAGCCAATCTTTCTCTAAAATAACTGGAGTTAAAAAATCTTTTCTTCCCAATTTTTTTCTCAATCAGTTGAGTAATGCCGCTGTCATCTTTCCAATTTGGCGGGCTTATCCAAATGAAAGGTATTTTGAAAGCATCAGCTTCAGCGATTATATCCTGAATATTTTTTTCCCTTTTTGCTACAGCCGGTAAAAACAATTCGTTGGATCCCAGTGTAAAAAGTATGATATCCGGTTTGTATTCTTTGATGAGTGTAGTTAATCGTTTTGACTCACTCCAAACTACGGTTGTAGAGCTATACCAGGTACAAGTCATTAGCTTATGACCATTTTTCTTGGCATATTCATCTAATGCAAATCTCATTTGTTCTGTCATGGAGTCCCCACACAAAAGAATGTATTTTGAGGTTGTATCCACAGCAGCATCAACATTTCCTTCTGCTGCCATTAGCATAGAATCAATTTTTGACCCAGTACCTGAACTATCTCTCTCAAAAAGAGATTTTACATCAGCTTGTTTAATATCAGATTTAATAGAAAAAGCTTTTTCAGCTAATCCATAGCTTGTAAAGACAACAATTATTATTACGAGAATTAGTAAAACCTCTAATAATGGTAATTTTGACTTCCAAAAATCATTATTCATCATTCAAAAAAATTTAGGAAGCCAAAGTTAAAATAATTTTATAAAGGGCATTCAGAGCAATTTAAAAAAATTGAAAAACCGATTTTTTTATCGACTTTTGTAAAAAAATAAGTCTTATGAATTTGAATGAAAGAATAGCAGCATTGGTTAAACTTGGAGACTGGTTGAATAAGCCTGAAAATAATTTTGAATTAGAACTTTTGTATGAAAAAGCAGAAGGAGATAATAAATGGTTTAGCATTCAAAATTCAAAATTTACCTTAGAGCACATTTCTAATTATTTTCTAAGAAAAGACATACTGGAACAATGGACGAACTCTTATCCAACAATTGAAAACAATCCCAAAGCAAAAAATGTGGGCCTAATCTTGGCCGGAAACATACCTGCTGTTGGATTTCATGATATTCTGTGCAGTTTTATTACTGGCAATATTTCAATCATAAAATATTCAGACAAGGACAAAATCATCCTTCCATTTTTAATTCAAAAACTTGTAGAATTAGAACCCGCGGCAAATAATTATTTCCATAAAGTCGAAAGGATTGAGAACATCGATAAACTAATAGCTACAGGTTCGGATAATTCAAGCAGATATTTCGACTACTATTTTTCAAAATTTGATCATATCATCAGATCCAATAGAAACTCAGTAGCAATTATCCATGGAGATGAAACATCTGCTGATCTTTCAAAATTAGCAGAAGATATTTTCAGGTATTACGGATTGGGTTGTCGCTCTGTCTCAAAAATATATGTTCCAAAAGCATTTGATCTTGAATTTTTTATGCAAGAAATGGATAAAATGAGCGATGAACTTTTATCTAATTCTAAATACAAAAACAATTTCGATTACAATCGTTCAGTTTATTTATTGAACGGAACAAAACATTGGTGCAATGATTCTTTGATAATAATAGAAGATCCATCATTGCTTTCAAGAATTTCTGTACTTCATTTTGAATTTTATGATAATACAGAAGCATTGATAAATCAGATACTGAATATTAAAGACAGGATACAGTGCATAGTAAGCAATAAATACATATCAGAATTAAATACAATTCCACTAGGAGAAAGTCAAAATCCAGAAATATCTGAATATGCCGACGGAGTTGATACAATTGAATTTTTATTGAAATAAAATTTTAATATCTTTGCTTTAGAAATCTTAGATTTTATTCACTATTGCCCTTTGACTATTCTTCAATCAGGCGATTTAAAAGGTAACAACCAATGATTGTTTATCTCACCAGAAAAGAAACTTTTAACGCTGCCCATCAATTATGGGTTCCTCAGTGGTCTGATGAAAAAAATTTCAACATGTTCGGCAAATGTGCCAACAAAAATTTTCACGGCCATAATTATGATCTTTATGTAACCATAAAGGGAACTCCCGA
>JBILRD010000024.1:0-11342 GCA_044372845.1 Saprospira sp.
ATCTTTGGGGTAATTAAATATGCCAATCCAAAATTTATGATGGATAATACACCCAAAGAATATTTCGAAAAATCCGTTTTAGTTTTTGCGCCATGCAGATCAATGGGAGGTGAAGGATTTAAAAATTACATCAACATCATCAATAAAATTCTCAAAAGGCAAGGAATAAAGACAACTAAACTTGCAGTTTGCGGATTTTCGGGGGGTGGACCCGATGCATTGGAAGCTGAAGGCACAAACTTAAAATTAGTAGGTCTTATTGACGCTGACCCAGATTTTAGCAAAGTAAAAGACAAAAAATATCCACTAGTAATAAATTCGTACAATGTAAAAAATTGGGGTGAGGATGAAAAAACAAAAAACTTGTTTAGAAATTTTGCCATCTGGACAAGAAATCATCGAAGTTTACTAGAAAAAACAAAAGTTGATCATAAAATTTATCCAAAGTATTTTTTCTACCGTTACAGACATAAATTTTTATCATAATTTGAATATGCGACTCAATGTATTGCTATTCTTGCTACTTTGGAGTCAATCAATATTTGCTACTCCAAAACTTATTGAGCTGGGAAATTTATCCATAAGCATTCCGATTGATGCTGATAAAAAAGCTTACCCATTGATTATTTTATTTGGCGGTTCGATGTGGGCTGATAAAAATTTTATGATTAATAATACCCCAGAATCATACTTAAACTCTTCCATTATTGTATTTAGTCCTTGTTATGAACATGGAGGTGGAAATTTAAAATTAGTAGAACAGAAAATAAAACAGTTTTTACTCCAAAAAGGTATTACCTATAGTTCAAAAAGTGCCTGTGGCTTTTCAGGAGGAGGACCTGACGCTATGATTGCAGAAAATCCTAAATCCTACAAAGCTTTGGGATTTATAGATCCATGTCCAGTCGCCAATGGAACAATAAAATTCAGTTCCAATATGATTTTATCATTTAATAGATCCAATTGGGTGAATAGTGATTATTTTGGGAAAATTGTCAATTTCAAACATTTCAATGAGTTATCTGCTAATATTAAAAAAGCAGGCGGTACAGTTGAAGAAGCTAACATAAAACACCAGCCATATTTTAGATATTTTCTTGAAAAATTCAAAAAACAACTTATAGGCTAATCGTTTTATCTCATTAAATCTGCTACCTGATTTAATGTATGTTTAGATTCTGGTAAAAAGGGTACTGCCATCCAAACATGAAACATCTTTGGATAATAAAAGAAATTCAAATTCTGATTTTTTTCTAAACACATCTGCTTCAACTTATGACAATCAGATGCCAAAACATCTCGACCACCAACAAATAGAGACAAATTATTTAGACCTTCTATGTCTCCAAAAATTGGACTAAGTGCCGGGTCCTGCAATTTATTTTCGTTACCTGCATAAGCTAAAGCACTTTTTTTAACCGATTGAACATTGAGCATTGGATCCTTTTTATCTAAAATTGAAATATCGGGATTACTCATTGATATGTCCAGCCATGGGGCGAACATTATTATCTGAGATGGCGGGGCTAATTTTTGATCTCTAATTATTTGACCTAATACCAGGGCAAGCCCCCCTCCTGCTGAGTCGCCCATCAAAATCAAACTGTCTGAAGAATGATTTTTTAATACTTCCCGATACATTGACAACACAAATTCAATATTATCTTCATATTGAAATTCGGGAGCTAAAGGATAATCAGCTGCAATAACACTGGAGCCAGTTTTGTTAACCAATTTTCTAATTAACTGCCAGTGAGGTTTTAAAAAATTTGCTGTGTAGGCTCCACCGTGAAAATAAATAATTGTTTGACCTCTTTTATGTTTTTTGGGTGAAATATGATAAATCTTTCGACCATTGAGTTCTGTCACTTCTAAATCAAAGTTATTTCTAATCTTGGAACCAGGACTTTCTCTAGTTAAATAATTTTTATTGATACTCTTTTTACTGTTTTTAGAGCCAATTATTTTTAAACCAGCTGTAACTAATTTACTTTGAAAACTTGCATTTTTCTTATGAATGTAGTCTATGTTATTTTTAGTTTGAGCAAAAAGCGAAAAGTTTGATAGTGTTGTCGTAATTGCTACAATAAAAATGAATCTGAACATATCAATAATTTTGAAAACAAGTTATAATAATTATTTTATCGCTGTTAGCATATTTGAATAAATACTATAGTTTAATTAACTTAGCAGTAAAATAAACATCCTCACAAATAGATAATATTCATGAGCCTAAACACCACTTATCTAATGAAAAATTTTACTATTTATTCTTTACTTAGCCTTTGCTTGATAATTTCCCTTTCAAGTTGTAATAAAAATAAACATAAAATGAAATATCAGTACGAAACAGTAGATAATGACCCGCTTGGAGCAAAAATTTACACCCTGAAAAATGGTTTAAAAGTGTATATGAGTGTCTACAAAGATGCGCCTCGCATTCAAACTTATATCGCCACTAGAGCAGGTTCCAAAAATGACCCTGCAGATGCTACAGGATTGGCTCATTATCTTGAACATATGTTATTCAAAGGCACTAGTAAAATTGGTGCTTTAGACTGGGAAAAAGAAAAAGTTATGCTTAAGCAGATATCTGATTTGTATGAAGAGCATTTCAAAGCAAATGATTCAGAGAGAAAAAAGTTATATGAAAAAATTGATTCCCTCTCCTCTCAGGCTGCAAAACTTGTAGCCTCGAATGAATATGATAAAATGATTTCATCACTGGGTGCTGAAGGAACAAATGCTTATACTTCTCTAGATCAGACAGTTTATGTAAATGATATTCCCAGCAACGAATTGGAAAAATGGATGAAGGTCGAATCCGAAAGATTTAACGAGCTAGTCCTACGTCTTTTTCATACTGAACTGGAGGCTGTTTATGAAGAGTTCAATATTGGACAAAACAGTGATGGCAGAAAAGTTTTTCAAGCTTTTATGAGTGGATTACTTCCTGAACATCCGTATGGAACACAAACAACAATTGGTACTAGCGAGCACTTGAAAAGACCTTCCATGGTTAAGATTCATGAGTTTTTCATGAAATATTATGTTCCAAACAACATGGCAATTGTACTTGCTGGTGATTTTGACCCTGATCAGGCAGTTGAACTAATCGAAAAATATTTTGGTGGCTATGAGTCTAAAGAAGTACCTAAGTTTGAGGTTAAAAAACAACCTGAAATAACTGAACCTATAGTTAAAGAAGTTTTTGGAGTTGAAAAAGCTATCATAGATATGGGTTGGAGACTCCCGGGAGCTGGCACTAAAGAGATTTTATTAGGAGAGCTGGTTTCTAATTTAATGTCTAATGGCAAAGCTGGAATAGTTGACATCAATCTCCTACAGAAACAAAAAGTCGGAGCGGGTAGCTATACATTCAGCTGGTCAGCAAACGATTTTTCATTCTTTGGATTTTATGGAAGCCCACGACCTGGACAAAAATTAGAGGAATTAAAAGATTTATTTTTAACACAATTAGATCTTGTGAGAAAGGGTGAGTTTGCAGATTGGATGCTGGAAGCAGTAGTAAATGACCTGGAATATCAAATGCAGAAATCCTTTGAAACTAACGAAGGAAGAGCTGATATGTTACTGGATGCATTTATTACCAATCAGAGTTGGTCTCAATCTGTCAATAAAATCAAGACATTAAGATCATTTACCAAAAAGGATATCATGGATTTTGCCAACACCTATCTCAACAACAACAATTATGTTGTAGTTTACAAAAGAGAGGGTGTTGATAAGAATATAGCAAAAGTAGATAAACCAAAAATCACTCCTGTTGACCCTCCTAAAGATACTATTTCAGCCTTTAGAGTTAATTTTGAAAAATTGGAATCTCCAAGAATGCAACCTGTATTTGTTGATTTCAAAAAAAGTATACAATCAGAAAATTTAAAGAATGGTGTCAGATTAGATTATATTAAAAATGAAATCAATCAGACCTTTGAATTGAATTATATATTGGATATTGGCTCTGACAATGACAAATTATTACCTATTGCACTAAGATACTTGAAATTTTTAGGAACTGAAAAATACAGTCCAGAACAACTGCAACAGGAGTTTTTCAAATTAGGAGTCTCTTTTGACATCTTTGCAAGTAATGAAATTACCTATGTAACTTTGAGAGGATTAGATCGTTCCTTCGAAAAAGCTGTAGAATTATTTGAACATATCCTTGCAAATGCAAAACCAGATGAAGAGGTATTGAAAAATTTGGTTTCTGAAATCAAAAAAGAAAGATCTGATGCTAAAAAAGATAAAAGAACAGTGCTTCAAGGTGCTATGTTCAGTTATGCCCGATATGGCAACAAGTCTCCGTTCACTGATATTTTGAGCTTGAAGGAGATGGAAAAATTAACCGGAGAACAATTAGTTAAAAAAGTAGCAGATTTGACTTCTTTTAAACACGATGTTTTTTATTATGGATCAAAAGGTATCAGTGATATTTCCAAATTATTAAACAAATGGCATAAGGTGCCTGCTAAATTATTAGAATTACCTGCAAGGCCAGATTATGTTGAGCAAGATACAAAAGAGGAAAAGGTTGTATTTGTACCGTTCCCCGAAATGACTCAAGCTGAAGTAATGCTCGTATCTAAGGGTACAAAAGGATTTAACCTACAAGAAGACATCATGAGTCAATTATATAATGAATATTTTGGATCTGGGCTTTCTTCAATTGTATTTCAGGAAATCAGAGAAAAAAGAGCTCTAGCCTACTCAGCTTATGCCTTTAACTCCTCCCCTAGAGACACCAGAGATGCTCATTATTTCAGAGCGTTTGTAGGTACACAGGCTGACAAACTTAAAGATGCTGTTCCTGCTATGAAAGAAATCATTCAGAACATGCCAATAGCTCAGGATCAGATCACAAATGCTGTGAACGCAATTATCAAAAAAATTGAAACAGCCCGCGTGACCAGAGATAAAATTTACTGGACATATCGTCAAAATAAGAAACGTGGTTACGAAAAAGATTTAAGAGAGGATACCTATAACTATTTTACAAAATTCAGTTCAGAGAAAAATAATCTTACTGAAGAGTTTAAAAAATTTCAAGCAAAAACCATCAAGGATAGAAAATTTACTGTTCTTGTATTGGGCGATAAGTCTAAACTGGATTCAAAGTATATGAAAAGTATTGGCAGCTATGAAGAAAAATCCTTAGAAGATATTTTTGGTTACTAATTGAATCAATCTTAATTATGTTGGTTAATACTTTAGTTACAATTTGTATCATAAGTTTTGCTGCTTTATTTATTGTGGTTGTTTACTTTAGAATAAAGGTTTTGAAGGCTTATGGTATATTATTCAGAAATAGAGTGGAGTTTGATATTGCTCATATTTTTCATGCAAAAAAAATGAGGGAAGAAATCATTTCCAAATACCCTAAATTTGAAAAAGAATTGATTGATTTTTCTAGAGGAATCAGGCTTTCCACGACTATGGTGACTGTTTTTATGGTTATTATTTCCCTTTGTGGAGCTATTTTAATGTATTATAGATAAATTTTTAATCTGCAATCTAGATTTCTGGATTGCAGTTTTTTATAAATGGAAATAAAAGAGAATTATTCGCTTAAAGATTTCAATACCTTTGGAATTGAATGCCAGGTTGAAAAATATTTGAGGATTGATACTCTAAATGATTTAGAGCTTCTTTCTCAAGATATTCAGTATTTTATCCTTGGTTCAGGAAGTAATATCCTTTTCACAAAAGATGTAAAGGGAACTATTCTTCACAACAACTTAAAGGGAATTGAAATTATTGAGGAAAATGAAGATTATGTTCTAGTAAAATCAGCATCCGGAGAAATCTGGCATCGACTAGTACTTTGGGCGATTGAAAATAATTTTGCTGGAATCGAAAACCTCTCCTTAATTCCAGGAACAGTAGGTGCTGCCCCAATTCAAAACATCGGCGCCTATGGTGTTGAGCTGAAAGATGTTTTCTATTGTCTGGAAGCTTTTGAGTTTAATAGCCGAAAAATCAAAACATTTCATAAAGAGGATTGTGAATTTGGATACAGAGAGAGTGCTTTTAAGAAAAAATACGCAGGGCAATTCTTTATCAGTTCTGTAACTTTAAAATTGTCAAAAAAACCAGTTTTCCAAATTACCTATGGAGATATTAAAAAGACTCTAGGAGATAATAGTATCAACATTCAAAATATTAGTAAAGCAGTTGTAGAAATTAGACAATCTAAGCTTCCTGACCCAAAGTTTATTGGTAACGCAGGTTCTTTTTTCAAAAACCCAACTATTTCTACTGAACATTTTAATAAGCTCATTAAAATATACCCAGAGATTCCTTCATATCCTCTAAAGGACAATAATGTTAAGATACCTGCTGGTTGGTTGATAGAAAAAGCTGGCTGGAAAGGAAAAAAAATTGGCCATGCGGGGGTCCATGAAAAACAAGCCTTAGTATTGGTTAATCATGGAAAAGCTCAGGGACATGAAATCGTTGAACTCTCAAAAAATATTCAAAAGGATATTTACCAAAAATTTGGTATTTCTCTTGAAGCTGAAGTCAATATCTGGTAAAAGAAAATTATTACCTGGATTTTAAAGAAAAAGGGTCGAGCAATATTGCTCGACCCTTTAGTATTTTATATCTATTTAATTAGATAGAAGCATTTTCATCACTTACTGCTTCCTTTTGTGCTTTAATATCTTCACCTCTTAGATCAACATCATTATCTTCTTTAAATGCTAGTGCAGATGAATCTTTCGTAGTATCAACTACCAAAGGAGATGCAATGAAGATAGAAGAGTATGTACCAGCAATTATACCCACAAATAATGCAAAGGCAAAACCTGCTATACCATCTCCACCAAAGAAGAATAAGAACATAATTACAAAGAAGGTTGTCAATGAAGTAAAGGAAGTTCTACTTAGCGTATTGTTGATTGACCTGTTGACAACATCTTTGAGCTTTTCATTAGGTGTTAGTGTAGCCTCTTCACGTATACGGTCATAAACAATCACGGTATCATTGATAGAATAACCAATAATCGTTAAAATTGCTGCGACAAATTGTTGATCTACTTCTAAAGAGAAGGTAGTAAATCCACGTAACAAAGAGAATAAACCCATTACGATTAAAACGTCATGTACTAGAGCGAGAATCGCACCAAAAGAAAACTGCCACTTACGGAAACGAACTAGAATATAAATAAAAATAAAGCCTAATGATAAAATTGTTGCAAGGAAAGCTGATTGTCTAATATCATCAGCCACTGTTGCTCCAACTTTACTGGATGCCAATAAATACAAACCAGCTTTTGCCTCTTCAGGTCTACCTGCAGCAAAATCAGTAGCATTAACCTTTGTTCCTGAATAAGTATTACATGCATTAGCTACCTTTTCCATAACAATCTGATCTACTTCTGTAGCTTCTTTTTCGCTGTTCTGTAGGTAAGAAGTAGTTATCTTAGCTTGGTTGGCTTTACCAAATGTTTTAATTGTGTTATTGGCGTAACCATCAAATGATTTAACCAATTCAGACTTCAATTCAGTAATATTTACATCTTTAGGAAATTCCACAATGAAAGATCTACCACCTTGAAAATCAACACCAAGTTCAAAACCACGAGTAAAGATAGAAACCAATCCTGCAATAATGAGTACCGCAGATACTGTGTAGGCAATTTTTCTCATGCCCATGAAATTGATATTCGAATGAGCTAGTACATTTTTAGTACTGTTGGTCCATATTGATATTTGCTTGTCTTTGGTAATGAAGTAATCAAAAAACAAACGTCCTACCAAAACAGCTGTAAATACTGAAGATACAACCCCAATAGCAAGTACAGTTGCAAAACCCTTGATAGGTCCAAGTCCGTAAGTAAATAGAATAACAGCTGTGACAAATGTTGTTACGTTTGCATCTATGATAGAAGAATATGAACTTTTGAAACCTTCAATAACGGCATTTTTCCAAATGGCATCTGGTTTTCTCAACTCTTCACGAATACGTTCAAATATAATCACATTCGCATCCACTGCCATACCAATGGTAAGAACGATACCAGCAATACCAGATAAAGTTAATACCGTACCAAAGGAAGCCAAACACCCAAAAATGATGAAAATATTTAGGAATAATGTCAAAACAGCTAAAACACCACTGAATGAATAGTAGAAAAGCATGAAAGCCAAAACTACTAAAAATCCTATTAATAAAGACATCAAACCAGCATTGATGGTTGCCTGTCCAAGGCTAGGACCGACGATTGATTCTTCTATAATTTCTGGTGTTGCAGGTAACTTACCAATACTTAACACATTAGCTAAATCATTAGCATCCGTTGCAGTAAAATTACCACTGATTTGTGTACGACCATTAGGGATAACCTCGTTTACTCTTGGCCAAGATTGAACCTTATCATCAAGAACAACAGCTACGCAACGTTTTACATTGGCTTCTGTCATTTTTTTCCATAGACGAGTCCCTTCCTTATCCATTTCCAAAGAAACTGCATAGTCAAGGCCACCTCTTGATGAAGTACTAACTGATGTGTTGGTAATTCTTTCACCTGTTAAGGTAGCTTTGCTTTCACCTCTTGTATTCAAAGCAAATAACTGAACCATTCTGGCACCTGTTTCTTTTGCTTTGTCTGCTTTCGATCCCCAGATAAATTTAACATCACGAGGAATGATTCTTTGGCCTTCTTCAGAATTCAATAACTGCATTACTCTGGCAGTATCGCTAGTTTTAGCAAAACCATAAAATGGATCATTTTCATCTTGTGGAGGAGCTACACTCAAAACAGAGAAAAGAGGTCCAATATCACTTGTATCTTTAACCTGTGAAGGATCGATGATTGCAATTTGAGAATCTTTTTGAACTTGCGTTAAAGCAGTATCCAATTTAATTTTTTCAATCTGAGCTGTCTGATTGGAATCAAGAACAGGTTTGTTTTTAGCTTTATCGTTAAACGTTGGATTAGCTTTAAGAGCATTATTCAGTTGTATCCAAGGTCCTTCTGTACGCGTCCCCAACAAATCAACTGCACGGTACATTTCCCAAAATTCAAGATTTGCTGTTGACTGCAATAATTTTCTTGCTCTTTTTGGGCTTTGAATACCTGGTAATTCTACGGTGATACGGTCGGTAGATTTATCTAAAGCTACAGTTGGAGAAACAACTCCAAATTTATCAATACGCTTCTTTAGTAGATTGTAGGTATTTTCTACAGTTGCAGAAGCTTCTTTGCGAATTGCTGCAAGAACTTCCTGATTGGTAGAATTAACATTAACTCCACTAAGTTTATCACTGGCGATAAACAGAGGAGCTAATCTTTTGCCAGGTGCAAGTTTATCGAATTCGCGACCGAAAAGAGTTACAAAATCTCCCTGAGAAGTATTCTGAGCTTTTCTGGCGTTATCTATTGCTTTACGGAAAATACTGTCGGCGCTCTCTTTTGAAAGAGTTATAACTAAATCTTTGAGGTTGACCTGAAGTACAACACTCATACCACCTTTAAGGTCAAGACCAAGAGAAAGTTGACCTTTCTTGAGTTCTTCGTATGTGTAAGACTTAAATCCAAGATTCAAAATACTTTCATCGGCAATAGAATCATCGAGGTAATACTCCTCGGCTTGCTCTTTAACCAATTCTTTTTCTTCCGGATCTTTAATGTTAGCCGCTTTGGCTTCAGCATATTCTTTAGCAGCTCTTTCAACGTTGGCCGTTGGCAACATTAGTAAAAAAATGTAAGAAACTACTAGCAGTAACGCAATCGTAAAAAACTTTACGAAACTTTTCCCTTGCATCGCTTTAAATTCTAAAAGTTATCAATAAAATTAAATAATAAACTAAAACTGATTTAGAATAAACTGGTATGTAATAAAGAAATTTAGTAAGTAATTGAACCTAACTCATTAAAAATCAATACAAATACACTAAAATGGTTCTTAAATCAGCTTGCAAATATAGAACTTTTTAATTATGATTGAAAAAATAATGATTTTTTTAAAGCTTTAAACCTAATAATTCGGTTTTTAAACTCAAAACATCCTACTCTTAATGAAGAAATTAAATTTGGACCCATTATTTAACCATCAATTTTTTTACGGCAAGATTTCTTCCCTGTTGATCCTTGATATTTACAAAATAAGCCCCTTCCTTCAGATCTTCACAATTAAATATTTCTTTTGACTTACCTTGATATCTCGATAAGTTTGTCCTCATCACTTCCCTACCCTGAACATCGTTAATTGCGAAGTAAAGAAGTTGATCATTTTCAACTTCAAAATCCAGGATAAATTGCCCTTTAGCAGGATTTGGATAAATTTCACTAAATTTTAATTTAGATTCCGAAACAGGTATCTCTAAAACTCTTTGACCACTGCCTAGAGCATAATCCCCGTTTAGAATAGAGTCAACTCTGATAAAAACCAAACCTGGTAATATAACTTTGGTGTAATCTATATGCTCTATCCAATCAGATTCTGGATTTGGACGATATAATAATATCAAACTATTATAACCGCCACTTAAAAGAATGTCATTGTCCAATACTGGATCTGGTTCAATTCGAAATACTGCATTAAAGTTTGAATTCCAAACTCCGTTGATGGTCCAAAATCTATTTTTTGAAATTCTACAACCATTGGGATTGTTTATAAAACTATCCGGAGCCACAGGATGGTATTCTACATGTAAAAAGGCAGAGTCAACATTTGTAACATTAAAGTTTGCCAACCTAACCGTACTCATAGGAAGAGTTCCTGTGTTTCTAACTTTATGTTGAATATCCATTCTAGCCTGATTCAATCGATGTTCTTCATTCAAAATCACCGCAGCAGGTTGAAAAGGTAGCTGAACTGACATTGAATCATATTCTCCTGAAATAGTCGTCCTGACAAAATACTTATTCCAATTATTGTCAACAAAAGTAATTTGTATTGGCGTATTATTATGAAAATTAGAATTGCCTAATTTTTTTTGTT
The DNA here is from genome assembly GCA_044372845.1 of Saprospira sp. Lineage (GTDB taxonomy): Bacteria > Bacteroidota > Bacteroidia > Chitinophagales > Saprospiraceae > Saprospira. The sequence continues at coordinate 10,972 of JBILRD010000024.1, forward strand.
GGATTCTCAGATTCGCATCCCATGAGGAACCATTCTGAATCAAATCTATAGCATCAAGTTCAAAATGAGAAAATCCGCCATTAAAGACCCAATCATTGAAAAAGTCATTTAAATCCACCCCGGTTCTTTGAGTCAAAAAATCCCTCATCTGACTGCTATTGACACTATTAAATCCAAAACTATCCAAAACGGCTGTCATTCCTTGTCTAAATAGACTGTCACCAAGATACCACCTGAGGTTGTGAGCTACGGAAGCACCTTTGTTATAAACATGATCACCATAAGTATATTGATGAGGTACTCCACTGATTGGACGGTATCCGCCTTCACGAACATGAGCATTGAGAAGTACATCATAGTGGTTAGCTTTT
>JBILRD010000025.1:0-11332 GCA_044372845.1 Saprospira sp.
CCTTAAATTTTGTTAAGAAATTTAACGGTTTTTGACAAAAAACCCATATTTGCTGAAAAAAATATGTTAAAATTTTGTTATCAAAAAATAATATTATATCTTGCAGGCCACACTTGATATAAATAGACCTGTCGATTTTGATGAAGACACATCAAGATTGAATTTTAAAAGACAATAATTTTAACCTCGAAGAGTTATATAAGACTCTTTGTTAAAAATTTTTTCTTATGAGACCTGCATTATTTAGTACCCTAGTCATGCTATTGACATCTTTTACGATGTTATCTGCTGCTCCGATTGCCACCAAGGTAAAATTTCACCAGGGAGATTGGAACCTCGCGCTCAACAAAGCCAAATCCGAAAAAAAGTTATTCTATGTTGATTTTGATGCCAGTTACTGTGCTTCTTGTCGTAACATGGATCAAACCACTTATCAGGATGCTACGCTGGCTGCCTTCATGGACCAATCTGTGGTAGCATATCGATTAGACGTTCAAAGTGTTGAAGGTATTATGTGGTCTCAAAAGTATGAAGTCGAGGCTTTGCCAACCATGTTGATTTTTAATGCTGAGGGAAAACTCGTCAAAAAATTAGTAGGATATAAAAGTGCCAAAGATCTTATGGGGGCTTTTAAGGAAGCTCAAAATCCAAAACCAACTAACCAGGTTTTAGTCAAAAATGTTAACCAATCTGATATAAAACCAGTGGCTCAAACAGTAAAGCTGGAAAACAAAGCAACGGTTGAAACCAATAGTACCAGAACAAATGTCAATCCTGCTATAGTTGGAAAAAGCTTAGCATACTCTGTTCAATTGGGTGTCTTCAATTCTCAGGAAATATTAGTGGAGCAATCCAGAATGATATCAAAGAAATTTACCAAACAAAGAACCTTTGTATTGAAGGGTACTGTTGAAGGTAAAAAAGTATATAAACTGATGATAGGCAATTTTAGCAATAAGTCAGAAGCTATTTCTTACAAGGATGCCTTAAAGGCTGCAGGACACGAGGGCCTCGTCAAGGATTTAGCTGTCAAATAAGTGTTTAAATTAGGTTTAGAATTTTTGGTTTGAGCTGTTTCGTTAAGAAACAGCTTTTTTTTTATTTACCTCTAAAAGGTTGTTTATAAGCATATAGTAAAGAAATAGAATATGATTATTTACTATAGAAGCTAGATAATGAATCCAAATGTTCTATGCCAATCTTTCCAATCCAAAGTTTTTTTATTTGTTCTTCATTCAATTTTTTTACTCTCAAGTAGCCTTTTAAATAAAGTTGATCTTTAAAAAAACCACCATTCTCAGCTGTATTTATTAGCCCTCTTTTGACACGCATTGCTATTTCCCAGGATTCATTTTCTGAAGTATAGTTAACAAGGTTATTAAAAACAAATTCAAAGCCTCCATTATTTGCCCATTTACAAGCCAATAATCTTAAAGCATATTTTTTTAAATCTTCATTGGAAAGAACATTGTTTTTTTCTTCGTTATAAATAGCTAATCCTTCCTCCGTTTCTAAATATTTAGGGAATCCATACCGGAAAAGTGCATATGGTAGTTTACTTCCATTTTCAAATCTTTGAACATGAGTTAGAAGTTCATGAACTTTTAATCTTTCAATTTCAGATTCACTAAATTGATAGTCAATTCTTAAAAAAATTTGTTTTTTTAAGGTAGAGACCATCGCTTTAGCACTAATTTGTTTTAATTCAACAGTCCAATCATTAAAGCCTAGTTCCTTAATTAAATTTTCAAAAATCAACTTTGCTTGAATTGCTGTAATTGGATTTCCGTTCAGAATTAGATCTTTAGAAAAATCTTCTTTTAATAAAATTTTTTCAGCTAAGTATATATCTTTTTCTTCAGGAACAGGGTATAGATTTGACAATAGAGAGTTGAAGTTAGATTTTTCTCTTTGAATGAATGCTTCTAACCATTTTTTTTCCTGTAGAAAGTGATCAGAATACAAGGAAAAGATCTCAGAGTCTTTTGGACAGTATTGAAAGGCTTTTTCCAGTTTTTCGATATCAGAATTTTCTCGTATTAAAGCATATTTAAAAGTAGGGTTATAAGATTCCCCTTTTTTAAAAGCAGTAAAAAATTTTTCTTTTTCTGTAGCTATATTATTTGGAGTAACATCCGAAAACAAATCTAAGTCTCTGAGAGTTTGCCAATAAATCTCTTCCATTAGTTTAATGTCTTAATTGATTCTGACAAAATATAGATACTTTTATAATATTCTTCTGAATCATTTTTTAATAAATTGGCTGAAATGTTGATCTGAAAAACATTCACCCCTAGAATTTTATTAATATATAGACTAATATGATTATTGTTTTCCAATCCATAGTCTACGTGTATTCCGAGATTCCAGTTATGTGTCTTGATGTTATTTTCAAAATTATTAGCAAAATCGGATAATTCTTCAACAGGAATGTAAGTACTTTTTTCAGTTGCTAATTTATTATCCCCTTTTATTCCTCCATTTAGTAGCTCAAAAGTAGTTCCATTGGATGATTTTGGACCTATTATTATCACTAGTTTATTGTGATTTTTAAGTTTTATCAGGTCTTTTTTAAATGCAATTAATGCTTCATTATTAGTTTCATTAAAAAAGGCTTCATTCGAAGAAAAGTCAATACTTTTTTGAGGATTAAAATCTACACTCGAATATTTTTCTACACTCATATAATTAGCATTAAGCTTTTCTGCCAATGAGTGAGTAAAGTGACCCATAAAGGGTTGAGAATTTGAGGTTGTAGTCAAAATAGTTATTGAAGATTCTTTATTGATGAAAGTGCCATACGAAGAATTGTCAATAAAATATTCTGCATTTACTGTTTCGGATTTAACATCATTTGGTAATATTTGGTTGAAAGTTCTAACCCTTAAACCAGCGTTCATTTTTGCTATAATAGAAATATCCTGTTCTGTTAAGTTTAATTTATACTTTAAATCATTTAGAGTCAAGGATCTTCTTCTAATATTTTCTAAACCATATTTTGCTTTATATCTATTTATTTGAGCTAGGTGGTCTTTAGAAAATACATCTTTCAAAAGTTTTAAATTATCAGCTGCCATTTTTTCTTGCTCCTTATTTTCTATTTCTTCAACAAAGCCTGAAGCGATGATACCTGCAGGAATTGCAAAAATTGCAATGCCGAGTATACCGTTAAAAGTAGCCAATATTTTACCGGTTAAAGTTAGGGGAACAAAATCACCATAACCGCCAATGTCACCTATAAATTTTGCAAGGGACCATAGCAATGCCTGACTTATACTGGTAAAATTAGAATCTTTGACATGGTGTTCGGCAAAATAAAGAGCAATGGAGAGCAAAAGTGCCAAGATCAAAATGGATTGCATAGAAATAATCAGCAAGTTTTTTTTGTTTTTGAAAGCCCCCACCAATAAGCTAATAGATGGGAGATATCTAATTATCTTAAATATTCTGAATACTCTAAGGGATTTCCAAAATGGTGAAAAATTTATACCAAAAAAACCTATGAGAAAAGGCAGGACAGAGATGATGTCAACGATATTGTAGAAGTTGAAAAAATATAATTTGAATGCTTTAAGTCCCCTGAAATCAGGATTAGTTTTATACAAAACAAAAATTCTAAAAAATATTTCAACAATAAAAACACAACTTGTGATAACAAAGACAGCATGGAGATAATTAGAATATTTTTCAAAAGAAGGTTCGGAGCTGAAAATAACTTCAAGTGTAGAAATAATAATTAAAAGAACAATAAAAAAATTAGTCATTCGACTAGCCTTTGAAGAATTCAAATCATCGTTAAAAGTTTCGATGAGGTAGGTTGTAAATTTTTTCATAAGTAGTTTATTTTACAATTCAAATACTGCAGGATGTAACAAATTGCTTAGTTTCTATGTAATTCAAAATTAATAATCATTTTCAATTTATTCCTTTTGATTGTATAAATTGTTGTAATATTAAATTGTGATAAGATATTTTAATGAATAACCTTATCAATAAAAGAGCGAATTATTTTAGTTTGTAAATCTAATGAAATCGCATCTTGAATGTCAATAAAATTGGCCAAATGAATAAAAATAACATTCTTATCCTTGAGTTGTGAGATGGATTTGAAATATAAATAATTACACAAATAAATACCTGCATTTTCTGAAAGGAGGACTTTATCTGGGTACTTTTTTACCCATAGACTCAGATCAAATTTTGAAAAGGATGTTTCCATAGCTTCCTTTTCTTCTATTAGTATTTTGCCATTCTTTTGAAAACCATTGATATCGGTACCTAATACACTATTTACTCCATTCGTTTCTATACGGATTTTATCAGATTTGGTAGCAACCCCCAATTCAATAATTGTATCGTATTCGTCCAAAGAATTATTTATAAATTGATCGATGCAGTCATAGGATACTTCTAGTTTTTTGAAATTTATTAATGGATGGTTTTCAAAAATGAGCTGAAGTTCATTTGCAATCAATTCTGCAGGATTTTCAGTAAAATGTTTAAAGGACCAAAATAAGTTACTAGAAGTTTCTTCATTATAGCAATTCTTTAATAGACTCTGCCAATATTCCAACGCTTTCGTAATATTTTTCATTATCTCCTTTCATCAGCTCCACATTTACTTTAATACTCATAGCGTTTGCTTGTAGTTTATTGGCAATAAACCAATCTAAATGATTTGCTGTCTGGGTAGAATAATGAGTATTAGTTGTAATGGTTAATCCGCTTTCTTTGCTTTTTTCTTCTAATAATTTATAAATTTCTTCAGCTTTGAGGACATTCTTACAAGTACCTTTTGGATCTATTCCTGATTCATTTTTATTGCCTCCGGTTAATATATGATAACTAGGAGATTTGCTGACACTGCTTCCGATATTAAATACAAACGATTCTTTTTTAATGGCTTCAAAGAGGTCTTGAATGAATTTACGAACAACTTCGTTGTTTACATTAGTTATATCTTTTAAGTAAAAATCATTCTCATTAAAATTTATATTGGTTTCTTCCAAGAAAGAATAAATACCATATTTTTCAACGCTTAGATAATTTGCATTTAAAAGTTCGGCTAAACAATAGGAATAATGACCTAAGTTAAACCCATCATTTGAATGAGGACTAACTATAGTTACAGCTGAATTTCGGTTGATATAAGTACCGTAGATTGAGTTATTTTCAAAAAACTCAATTAGAACTTCTTCATCCCCGCTGGGCTTTAATCTTTTTGTGAGTTTTAAATTTTTGTTCAGCCCACATACTTCAAAAATATCTGATTCTGATTTTTTCAATTTAACAACAGCATCAACAATGGAGATAAATCTTCTTCTGGCATTTAATAAACCAATTTTAGATTTTGCTCTTTGTCCTGATAAAATATCAAATTCAAATGCTTTTGAAAGAGTATTGTAGACATCATTCAATTCAGTATTTTTTTTGTAAGCCTCTATTTCCTCTACAAAGCCTGAAGCGATGATACCAGCAGGAATTGCAAAAATTGCAATGCCGAGAATTCCGTTGAAAGTAGCCAATATTTTACCCGTTAGGGTTAAAGGAACAAAATCACCATAACCGCCAATGTCACCTATAAATTTAGCAAGAGACCAAAGCAATGCCTTACTTATACTGGTAAAGTTAGAATCTTTAACTTGATGTTCGGCAAAATAAAGGCCAATGGAAAGTAATAGTGCTAATATCAAGATAGATTGCAGAGAAATAATCAGCAAGTTTTTCTTGTTTTTGAAAGCGCCTACTAATAGGTTAATAGAAGGAAGATATCTTATTATCTTAAATATCCTGAAGACTCTTAGGGATTTCCAAAATGGTGAAAAATTTACACCAAAAAAACCTATAAGAAAAGGCAGGACAGAGATGATGTCAACGATATTGTAAAAGTTGAAAAAATATAATTTGAATGCTTTAAGACCCCTGAATTCAGGATTAGTTTTATACAGCACAAAAATTCTCAGAATTATTTCAACAATAAAAACACAACTTGTGATAACAAAGACAGAATGGAGATAATTAGAATATTTTTCAAAAGATGGTTCGGAGCTGAAAATAACCTCGAGCGTAGATATGACTATCAAAAGAACAATAAAAAAATTAGTCATTCGACTAGCCTTTGAAGAATTCAAATCATCGTTAAAAGCTTGAATAAGAAAGGAGGTTATTTTTTTCATAAGGTTTGTTAAACTAAGTAAAAACTCTTTTTATTCGATATAATAGACATTAGATGATGATATTCTACCAGACTTGGTATAGCCAATGGATTACCCAGTACCAAAAAGCAATTAGGATAATTAAACCTAAGATTACACCTGCAAAGCCTACAATTTTAATAAGTTTGACACTGAATGAATCTAAGGCACGATTTAAGTTTGCATTATGTTCAAAATTCTGATCTTCAATATTTTGTTTTAAAATTGATCTTTTAGGAGTTCTATATTGTTTTGTTTTTCTTTGGCTCATTTCACGTAAGTTATTATTTTAATTTTAAATAATGCTGCGACGAAATGACCTATCGCTGTTTCACAGAAAATTCTTCCTTTAATTGGATTTAGATATTTTTCTGCAGGGAAAATAAAGTAATATAGAAATTGAAATAAACTAAAAACAGAAGAAAACCCACCAACAATAATAATTATCCAGTTAAGCCACCCAAATTGTATTTGCCCTTTGAAACAAGCAAAAGTGACAAAAGGTATTATTAAACAGTCAATTGTTTGAAAGATTAAATTCAAGAAAGAAAAACTTATTCGATTGACTGACTCAATTTGTTTATCTCCGATAAAATCGTAATCTGCTTGCCTTGGAAAAGGAAATACATCATCTACAAGTGCCTGAATAAATCCCATCAGTATTTTTTTAAAATATATATAATTAAAATAATTAACGCCAACCCATTTGAGGTCAATGATGTTAGTCCTAAATAGTACCAAAAAGAATCGATTTGTGGACTTGAAGTAAAATATAAAGCATAACCCAAATAACTAAATATTCCAATACAGATCATAGACATAAATGCCCAACCCCAACCAGATTTTCCATTTGATTTAGCTCTTAAAGCAAGGATACTAAAAATAATTCCTGCAAAAACTGATGCTATTAAATAACCCAATAGGAGAACTAGCGAAGTAGTTGAAGTATTGTCATTTATTTTTTTGTCATTTGCGTCCAAACAATAAATTTAATAGACTTCGTCCTAATTTTCTTTCCAATCCACCTCTTGTAGTAGGCATACCTGTTTTTCTGGCTATACTATTTTTAAAACCAGAAATACCTAAAAGCCTTTTCCAAGAGAAAGAAAATCCAAAATTCCCTTTAAATCCAAACATGTGCAAAATAATATAAATAAATAGGTTTAAATACCTGTGTTAGGAGCTTTGATACCAATATACAGCACAGATTATATAAATAAAAAAGGTTGCTAAAAAATCAACAACCTTTGAAAATATAATCTAAACAATTCAAAGAATCAGTTATAAATTTGGATTTTACTTATATTCTTCCCTCGATGCCTGTCCAATTGTTATCTGATTTGGCACAAGTATTTTTCCACTTTTATCTTTGATTTGAACCGTAACTCCAAAATGTTGGTCAAATAGTTTTTCTACTTCTTCTATTTTCATGCTGCCTTTTATCTTTAATCCATCGGCCTTAGTATTAGCTTTTTTGCTTGTACCTCTATCTAATGCAGCAAGGGTCATAGTTGAATCGGCTATAGCACTACCTTTGTAGAATACTAAGGTCAAGTCAAAATTATTTTTGAATTCTTGAGAGATGGATTTAAGCTTTTTGTTGGGAGCAACGTTAAATTCTGCTTTGTTAAACCGATCTAAAAAATTATTTAATAGTCCCATAATATAAATAGTTTATAATTTGTAAATAATATAAAAAGGAATGGTTTTATTTATTTTCAACACCATCATTTGTAACAACAAATTCTATTCGTCTATTTAATTTTCTACCCTCTTCCTTATCATTGGAAGCTATGGGATCTGATGAGCCTTTACCCTCAACAGTAAGTCTACTGGCTTGAATTCCCTTAGACTGAAGATAATTAGAAACAGCCTTTGCTCTACTGGTGGATAATTTTAAGTTATAATCTTCATTCCCTTCGCTGCTAGTATGTCCAACAATCAATAATGTTAGTTTAGGTATATTATTTAGAATCTCCTGTACCTCGCTTAAATATTTTTCAGATTCAGGTAAAATCTTATCACTATCTATTTCAAATAGTATTTCATGAAAGTTGACAGACTTACCTTCTGTATTTACGCCTGATTCAATCTGAGATTTAATGTTTTTTAAGGTAGAAACGTCCTCAGATTTTTCAATTTTTGTTTGTTCTTTAGCTTCATTCTCTGTTTCTTTTTTAGGATTCTGAGGTTTATTTAAACCAATTAGAAAAACCCCAATTATTAAAATTAATAAGGCAATTAGAACAAGTATCCACCAAGCTATTTTTTTCTTAGGGGGATTTTGTATAAGTTGAAGTAATGTTGGATTTATTATTTCCAAATGGTACTCACCTTTATTGAAAGCTGCTTTCTTTTCAACTTTGGTAACCCTAATACCATATTGAACAACATGGTCAATTAAATTTTGAAGATCATTTTCTCCTGTTTCCGTATCAGATGATTCCCAAGATTTTGATACTAAAACTTCAACACCGTCTGATGTTCTGAAAACTTCATCAGCTGCTGTAAAATGTGAGGCGTTAAGATCTAAACCTTGCGATTCACATTCTTGTCTTATACTTCCGGGTTGAATAACTCCATATAACCTATCTGTATAGGGTTTGAATAATGATTTGTAATTTTTAGGAGCAGAAGGGTTGAGAGAATCTGGCAACATTTCCTTGAGCTCCTGATATTTAATTTTTGGATAGAGGGTAAAAATCGCATCTACTACACCAAGTGCTGTTCGGTTCATTGCTTTACCTGTAACCTCAATAACACCATTTCTCAATTCTTTTTTTTGGGAATCTGAAAGATTTTCAATGGTTTTGATTTGCATATTTATGGCGTATAATTTAATACCAACTATGAGATTAAAAATAATCTGTGGTATAAACTAGTAATTTGAATTTGGTATATAGTTGAACAAAAGAAAGGTAATACTAAAGTACTACCTTTCTTCTATTTTATTAAAGCGTGATTTCTTGACAACCAGCTTCTTTCATTTTTGCATTTAATGCTGACAGTGTTTGTTTGTCATTATCATCATTTGTTCTTGTTAGTTTACCACCTGGAGACTTATAACAGATTTCACAGTCAATTCCAAAAGCAGCTTTGAAACGTTTTTCAAAACCACCAACTGTCAGGTTACCATTGATGGATAATTCGGATTCTCCTGATGGGGTATATTCTCCTAAAGCTTTAGATCTCGCACCAGCAATAGTAAGTTCATTGTCGATACCTTTGCCATCTGGAGTTCTTAGTGTAGGAACAAGATATGGAAATTTCTTGATAAAATTTGCCTGGAACGTTTTAACCTTTATACGTCCGTTAACTGAAATGTCTGACATAGTGTAAAATTTTTATTGGTGATTTATCTACACAATAAAACGATTTAATTTTAAAATAAAAAGTTCAAGTTAGTTCAAGTGTGTATCTTAAATTCTAATTGGGTCTGTAATGTAAAAGACCATTTTCGTTAAAATATGGCAAGCTATATTTTAAATGTTTTTTATAAACGGACTCAGGCAGCTTTCGAAACATATCAATAAATACTTTTTTTAAATCCCAATGATAATTTTCGCTTATTTTACTGAAAATAAATGTTTCAGCAACGGTATGAAATAAAATTTTTTGCTCCATAAACGGCAATTCATCTTTGAGTTTAGATGATAAATCAATTAGAAAGCCTGCATAGTTATTGATCTCAGACTCTTTGACTTTTTTTAATTCTAGTTGCCATAAGTAATAGGCTGAATAACGAATAAATGGAAAAATATATAATTGATTTTTGAGTTCATTGTGAGCTAACTTAGCTTTAAATAATTTATCACCAAATAGTAAAGCTTCCTTTATTTTACCAGTTGTAAAATAAAAACGAAACAGCACACAATTTCCGAATACAAAATCCTGAGAAATTACAGAGTTTACTTTTTTGTCAATTCCCTTTAAATAGCTTAAATAAGCTTTATCGTAATTTTTTATTCGAAATAATGGATCGTGGGCACGTTCAAAGAAATATTCACGGATAAATTTTTTTTCTGCAAAATGTTCAAAAAACCAATCTTGATTGGTAGAGATTAATAAACTATCAAAAAGTAAAATACTTAGTTTGATTTTTTGATTGTATGAAAAGGTATTGGCACTATCAAAAAAATCTGATAAAGCATTTTTGCTTCTATTATTTATGCAATAATACAATAAGCTGTTTTTTATATCTTCAGTTGATATTAAACTTACCTTGTAGGATTCCTCTCGTGATGTTTCAATTTTTTCTAAAAAATCAATACAGTCCTTGTAGCCAATGAATTGACATAATATATCTAATGTACTTTTGTAAGGTGTATGACTATCAGATTTTAAAAATAATCGATATAATGTTGATTCAGAGATAATACCCAATTCACTATCAGCAATAAGGTCTGATAGTTTGGCACAATCTGGTTTGTTAGATACAATCCAGCCTATTTTTTTTAGAAGTTCTAGTTTTAAATGATCTAGTGCAAATTGATCGAAATGTGGTTTAATTGTTTTCATAATTTCGATTATTTTGGTTTAAAAATAATTTTAATTTGTATGATTTAACAATAATTCGATTCACTTTCCAACAAAGATGCCTTAAAAGCCGCCGGACACGAAGGTATCGTAAAAGATGTAGCAATAAGATAAATGTTTGTAAATAGGTTTAGAATTTTTGGTTTAGGCTGTTTCGATAAGGAACAGCCTTTTTTTGTAAAATCATTTATTTTCAAATGTCTATCTATAAAATACAAGATCATTTTCCTATTTTTTTAATAAAAAATTTTAATTTGTGTTCTCTTAATTGACAGCATTTTGAAATGTAAATAATTCAAAAATTACAATTCAAAGAACAGTTTGAACCAAGACCTAAATCCATCATGAATGCAATTCGTAAAGCGATTCATTTGCTAATCGTCGCTTTATTTATCATCCCTTTTCAGATCAAAAGTCAAACTTTAGATCCTTCTGTTATTCTGCATGAAAAAATGGAGGAGATTGCTCCTTTTAAATCATTCATTAAGTCCTTTGATATGTCAAAAGGGGAGGAGATGTTATTGAATGTAGAGGTCGTTTCCGGAAAAAGATTAAGCAAGTTGACCATCGAAGCTGCCGGATCTCCTTTTTATCTGGTTTCC
>JBILRD010000373.1:0-2955 GCA_044372845.1 Saprospira sp.
CTATGGCATATAAGTTAAACACCGCACGGTAAGCCGGAGGTAGTTTTTGAATAGATTTTAAGATTTCCTGAGCTGTAAAATTGCTGATCACATCTTTGTCATCTACCACTTTGTATTGAGCAGTTTCAATATCTTCTGAACGATGTCTGATTTCCTTTCTATAAAAATCGATGGAAGTATTGATCATAATCCGTTTCATCCAACTTTCCAGGGAAGTGCCCACCTGGTATCTTTCAAGGTATCTGAAAACTTTTACAAATCCTTCATTGAGGATATCTCTGGCATCTTCATAATTATTGGAATAGCGAATACAAACAGCGAGTAATTTGCTGTAGTAAGATTCATACAATTCTTTCTGTGCCCATCTTTCATCACGCAAACAAGCGGCAATAAGGAGGGATTCCTTACTTTCGTTGGTTGATGTTAGATTTTTTGATGGTATCATATTCAAGGAAAAATCCATAAATGTGAAATAAAAGATGAACCTTATAGTTTCAGCAAATAAAGTTCTATATAAATATAAAAACTTTATTCTGTAATACAAACGTAAGGTTTGGGGAGATTGCTGCCTAAATAAAAAAAGACCGCCTAAAAACTTAGACGGTCCTGAATAAAATTTATTCCGAATGGATTATTTCTTAGCTTTTTTAGCTACCATTTCATCCGCTAATTTTAAAGCATTGTAAGCATTTACAACAGCTCCTTTTTTGCATAGTTCCGTGAAAGCAACTTTGGTAGTAGTGCCTGGAGTGTTAACCATACCCTGCATAGGAGTAGCTGATTTTTCTAAGCAGATTTTCAACTCAGCAGCTGATAATTCAGGATAGTAAGATTTTACCAAAGCCGCAACACCTGCAACTACTGGAGAAGCCATAGAGGTACCACTTAAAGAAGCATATTCGCCATTTGGAGTAGTAGCGTAAATGTCTACACCAGGAGCAAAAATATCCACTGTTTTTTTACCATAGTTGGAAAATACAGCAGGAGAATTTTCAGCTTTTTTCCATGATAGAGCTCCAACTTCAATCCAGTTATTGGCTGTTTTCTTACCTCTTTTGTATTGATCTTTTCCAGACATGTACAATGGAGTTGGGAAATTGTATTCAACATCTGTATTTTTTGAATCGTTACCAGCTGCATGAACCAAAAGAACACCTTTTTTCTCAGCATATTTTACTGCATCATCAACAATTTTCTTGTTATATGAGTAAGATTTTCCGAAGCTCATATTGATGATGTCTGCTCCGTTATCTACTGAATAAATGATGGCATTAGCGATGTCTTTATCTCTTTCATCACCGTTAGGTACTGCTCTTACTGACATGATTCTAACATTGTTAGCAACACCATCCATTCCTTTACCATTACCACGAGAAGCAGCAATAATACCAGCAACGTGGGTACCGTGTTGAGCATCAGGACCAAAAGCATCGTTATTTCCGTATAATTTTTCTTTTTGATCAGCATAGTTATCACCAACGATTCCACGAGGATCAAAATCAGGATTTAAATTAAAATTCAATTGGCTATTGAAATATTCTAAAGCACCTTCCAATTGTTTTTTAGCAGCACTTAAAGGAGCGCCATTCATTCTGCCCATCATAGGTTTGATAGCCTCTACAGCTGCTTTTACTTCTTTACTGGAATTTTCATTGATAGTTTTGATATCATCTTCAGTAATATCTTCTTTTCCAAAATGTTTTTCCAAAGTGGTCAAAGCATCAAACATACCTTGATACATTGGCAATCTGCCTTCCATCTCTCCTCTTTCCTCAGAAAGTTCTTTGTCAATTTTATTGAATAGAGTCTCTTCAGATTTTGATCTTTTAGTTTTAGTTTTCAACTCTCTGTAGATTCTTACTTTTTCAAGCGTTTCATCTGAAACGTTTTTACCGTCTTTTCCACCAAGAAAACTCCAGCCATAAGTATCATCGATGTAACCATTTTTGTCATCATCAATTCCGTTACCGGCAATTTCGCCATCATTAACCCACATAACATCTTTTAGATCTTCATGCTCAGGATCTACACCTGAGTCAATAACAGAAACTAAAACAACTTTTTTAGGTTTTTTGTCTTTAAGAAGCTCTTTGTATGCTTTTTCTGAACTAACTCCATGAACCTTATCGTCGTTTAAATCTAGGTTAAACCAGTTAGCCGGTGCCTTTGACTGGGCAAATAAAGCGAAGGAAATAAATATAAATCCCAGCGTTAAAAATTTTGATTTAATGTTGATCTTCATTTTTGATAATAATTTAATAATATGAATTTTGTAAAAATTTCAGCGATGCAATATTAACTAAAAAAAACATAATAAGTTCTTAACAAAAGATTAAAACTCTTTGAAAGCTCTGTAAAGATCTGACCATTCTCTTCTTTCTCTTATGACCGTCTCTACATATTCTTTCCAGATATTGGCATCCTGAGAGCTGTCTTTTACCACTGCACCGATAATAGAAGCTGCAAGGTCGTTCGCTTTGATATTTCCATCTCCAAAATGTGCCGCCAATGCCTGTCCGTTGGTGATCACAGAAATAGCTTCTGCCGTACTTAAAGTGGATGAAGGAGATTTGATCTGAGCTTTATTATCAATGGTTTTACCAGATCTTAGTTCTCTGAAGATGATAACCAATCTTTCAATTTCTTTTAGAGGAACATACTCTGAAGGAATATCCAGTGCTTTGCCCAGCTTTTCAACCCTATGGCTAACAATTTTAATTTCTTCTTCCAAACTGGCCGGCAATGGCAAAATCACCGTATTGAAACGTCTTTTTAAAGCGGAAGACAATTCATTGACTCCCTTATCTCTGTCATTTGCTGTGGCTATAATATTAAATCCTTTTTGAGCTTGAATCTCCATGTTCAACTCAGGTATTGGCAATAATTTCTCTGATAAAATGGTGATTAAAGTATCCTGGACATCACTTGGTATTCTGGTCAGCTCTTCAATCCTAG
>JBILRD010000374.1:0-2951 GCA_044372845.1 Saprospira sp.
TCCAGCTTTAGACATAGCTTCTAGACCCTTAGCGAACTGTTCAGCTACTGCAGGTAAATCAAAAGCTGGATTTGAATCCATTACAAATATTGCATCTACTGAACCCATTTCAGAAATTAGTTCAGAAACCGCCTGATCACTGTCATTTCTTTGTTTAGAGTATCCTTCCCAAGAAATCGTTGAGCCATAAGCTCCCAACATTTCATTGATGCCATTGACAACTCTTTGAATATCGATATTGTTAATACCACAAACTACTAAAGACTTACCTTTATTTTCAACTAGTTTTTTTGCAGTATTTTTAATTGCTTGATTAGCCTTCTTCCAAGAAAAAGTTGCATCCGAGGACTTAGATTGGTTGCCTGTTAAAGAAGCTACCTCATTAAATAACATTTTAACAGCAGCAGCTTGCTCAGAAGGTTTAAGTAAAACTCTGTGGTCTGCGTTTGAACCAGTTAGAGACATTCTGCCTTCAAATTGAACATGTACTGACATTTCCTTGGTTGCATTAGCAATCTGATCATCATTCAACTTTCTATTCTTGATGTAATCAGCAGCGTATTCAACTGGAGAAATCCAAGTTCCCAAGAAATCACATTCAATACCAACAATACATTTTGCCTGATCAAATTTGTAATTAGGGACAAAAGATTTACCAAACATTTCTTTATTAGCCTGTAATAAAGCTGAAGTAGAGAAGGGTTGGTATTGTATGTGTTTAGTATTAGGATATTTGTTTTTGAATTGCTGAATTGCTGCATTTAGTGTTGGACTCATCACTGTGTGAGAAATAATACGAATCTGAGAAGACTCATTTAATTTACTCATTACAGTCTTGTCCAAATCAGCCCATGATAACTCATTAAGCTTATATTTTCCTTTTTTAGCATCTGAAACAACTTTACCAGCTGATTTTACTCTGTTGGTATCATAAAGATCCAAAACTGAGGCCTGTGCACGTGCAGAAGTACCTCCTTTTGTAAATGCGTTTGGATGTCCTTCAATCTTTATTGGACGACCTTCACGAGTTTTTACCAAAACAGGAACACAGTCAGAACCATTCACAAAGGTTGTTGCATAATAGTTAGCAACACCAGGAACAATTTCCTCAGGTTTTACTAAATAAGGTATTGCTTTTTTTACTGGCATTTCACAACCAGCAATTGTAGCAGCACCAATACCAAAGCCTACATATTTTAAAAAGTCACGACGATTAGGTCCTTGACCATCATTAGAATCAACATTATCTGAAAATTCGGGGAATTCCAGTTCCTGAGATTTTAAAAACTCAGGGTCTTGAGTCAAATCTTCAACTCCTACCCAAACTTTAGTGATATTTTCTTGATTGTTCATAAACTTAGTGTATGTAAATTCGGGTTCTTAGCCCAAGGTTTATCAATTATATTTAAAGAATTAGTAGTGACATTTTTGACATTCCAATCCGCCAATTTCTTCAACAGTTACACCGTTTCTTTTACCGGATTTAACTTCGCTGTGGTATTGTTCATACATTTTGTGAGTTTTGGTTTCTGCATTATAGTAACCATTCTCATCAAATTTAACTTTTGTTTGGCGGTGACAATTTACACACCAACCCATTGAAAGTGGAGAATATTGTTTTACTACTTCCATTTCTTCTACTTTACCATGGCAATCTTGACAAGCGACTTTACCAACAGTTACGTGTTGTGAGTGATTGAAGTAAACATGGTCAGGTAGATTGTGGATCTTTATCCAATTTACTGGTTTGCCAATCATAGGTTTAGCAGCAGCTAATTGAGCATTGATTTCACGATCAGTAATTATTTTATTATCCTTATTGGCTTCTTTCAACCATTTCTTATAAACTTCCAATCTTTCTTCAGCAGAAATTTCTTCTTTGAAATATTGACCGTATTGTGGTGTTTTATTGGATATTGGATTGAAACCTGAGGCAGCATAAATTTTAAGAATTTCAGCAGTTCCGTGTTCAGGTCCTACTTGAACAGCTGTGTGGCAATTCATACAAGTATTAGTTGCAGGAATAACCCCATGTTTTGATCTTCTAGCACCGTCATGGCAATATTGGCAATCAATACCATTTTTACCAGCGTGTAGAGCATGAGAGAATTTAATAGGTTGTTGAGGTTCGTAATTTTGTTGACGTCCAAGTCCAATTGCACTGTTAACAGTTGTATAACCGCCAAGGATTACGATAGCGAAAATTCCTAACTTAACAACAGTTGGGTTCAAAACAATTTGGATGAAAGATTTATCAT
The DNA here is from genome assembly GCA_044372845.1 of Saprospira sp. Taxonomy (GTDB): domain Bacteria; phylum Bacteroidota; class Bacteroidia; order Chitinophagales; family Saprospiraceae; genus Saprospira. Next base: position 2,259 of record JBILRD010000374.1, read on the forward strand.
CTGATACTTCCTCACCATTTTTTTGCTGTGCCAATCTGTTAAGACTGTTAATGTATCTAGCTAATAATATTGTTGCAAAAACAAGTAAGAAAGCTAAAGTCCACAAAACCATTGAACCAGAATTTTCTTTCTTTTCTTCAACTTGAGCTGCGCCTGGTTGTCCTGTAGTTGCTGCAGTAGCACACGGAGGTTCAGCACAACCATCAGTTGATACGTTTTTAATATAGACTAGTAAACCTGCAATATCCTCATCTGAAAGATTGGGAAAAGGAGTCATCACCGTATTATTGTACGATGCATATAATCCTTTAGCATAAGAATTTGATTTGTAGGATGCATTAGCTAATACTCCTGAGGAGTTTCTAATCCAATCATACAATTCATTTTTGGGAAATTTTGACCATCTTTCTTCTATGCCAGCAAGTGCAGGACCTGTCATGTCCTTTTTCATATCTTTACTATGACAAGAAGCACAATTATCTTTAAACAATGCCTCTCCTTTTTTAGGATCTTGAGCTTGAAGATTGTTCAATGCTAAAGCAAAGAAAAATACTATCGGAAGACAGCGTAAAAATCTATGAAGTATCATGTTTACAAAAGTTTATTTATATCAACTTTTAAGGTTTCGGCAAATTTACGATGAAGCACAAGATTTTCAAAATCTTTAAATAGCTGATAGTAAATTTAGAAATC
>JBILRD010000376.1:0-2940 GCA_044372845.1 Saprospira sp.
AGAGGTTCCCTTGATATTACCTGCTTCATAGGTTGATTCTAAAGCTACATTTGCTCCAACTAAGGGCTGATTGGTCAGAGAGTCAAGTACAGTTCCGCTTAGCTTATAATTTTGGGCTTGTACAGAGAGTGAACAGGAGATAAATAATATTATGAGACCTATTATATTTTTCATTTTAATTATTTTGAAAGTAAGCGTATTGCAGGACTGTTTTTTAGTCAAGGCTAAACACAAAATGCAACTGAAAGTTTAGCAATAATTGGTCAAAGTTAACTAAAAATGCCAAATAAATTTTATTTTGTCGTGTTCTTCCTCATTTAAACCAGACATCGATTTATACAGCATGAAAAACTATTATTTTGTTTGCTTTTCATTCCTTTTTTTATTTTTTGGATGTTCAAAATCAAGCCTTCCTGTATATCCGGTCAAATCAGTTTCAAACTGGCCTGATGACAGTAATCCACAATATTTTGACAGTATTTCCAAAGTATCCTATGAAGTTCAAAGAGATGAAAATAATATCTATCTACATTTAACTACCAAAGAATTAGCTTCACAATTAAAAATCATGAGACATGGGTTAAGCATTTGGCTGGATCCTTCTGCCAGTAAAAAAGAAAATCAAGGATTTGTTTTTCCAATGCCTATGCCTGATTCTCTTTTGCAAAAGGGGATGGGAATGAGAGGAGAAGGAAGACAAGAAAATAATAACCAAGGAAGCAATCGTCAGCAAGGAACGACAACTCCTGATCAATTTCAACAGAGAATTTTACAGAGAGCCTACAAAAGATATACTGAACGTCCAAAAGAATTACAGTTGATTGGTTTTGAAGCTAAAAATCAAAAAAAAGTCATTACTCTTGGCAAAGACCCTTCTGATATTCAGGTTGATTTAGAAATTGATTCAAGCAATCAATTCAACTATTTTGCGGTCATTCCAATAAAAAAAATATACGCTAATGTTCTGAAAAAATCTGATCAGATTTCTATCGGAATTGTATCAGGATACTTGCAAATGGGTGAGAATTCTATGCCTTCGGGAGGATTCTCACCAGGTTCTAATCCATCATCAGAGAATAATCAACAAACTGGTTCTGACAGAAGAGCCATAATGATGAAAATGTTTGAACAAATGAGTACTCCCGTTCAAATTTGGTTTAATATAGATTTAAGTAAGTCAAAATAATCGATTCTAAATTTTCACACAACTACAGTCTTCAATACAAATCCAATGCGCTTCAAAATATTTTTATTCCTACTGGTTTTATCACTATCAATTAAAGCCCAAAATCAGAAAAGTTTTTTCAAAGTTCCTTTAGAGCCAAAAACTGATTACCCTGACTGGGCCAATCTGATGTACAGCCAAGATCCAAATATAGATCAAGTGGATGCAGCTTATTATGACTATTATGTAACGAATAACTTTGAAAAGAATATTCATACTCAGAATTACAAGTTTTGGAGAAAAAAAATAAACAGTTATATCAATCAAGATAGATTGATTCGCTTGCCTTTAGCATCTGAGGAGGAAAGAACTTACAGAGAAAAATTTAGTCAATGGCAGCAAGCTCAAAATACAAGCAGTAGGGGGCTTTTCAATGCATGGAATTGTATTGGACCATTTGAAACTTACAACATTGGTACCGGTACCCCAAGATCCAATCAAGTGAATGTTTATTGTGTTTCCCAATCGGCCTCCAATCCCGATGTGCTATTCGTTGGAACGGAAGCAGCAGGTATCTACAAATCGGTAGATAAGGGTTTAAACTGGATTCCTGTAGGACAAGATTTACCATTCGTTACAATAAGCGGAATTGAAATTGACCCATTAAATCCTAATACTGTATATGCGTCGGCCAATAACAGAATTTATAAAACTTTGGATGGAGGTATTTCCTGGATAGAACTCATCAATATAGCTGGAGAGGTCTATGAATTCCTTATTGATCCGACTAATACTCAGAAAATTTTAGCTGTAGGAAGTAGAGGATTACATAAATCTACAAATGGGGGTACTAACTGGACCAATCCAATCACTAATGAATGTTGGGATATTAAATACATGCCAGGCTCCACTGATACTATTTATCTTTTGAGGAATAATGCTTCCGCCAAAATCGATGAGCTTTATCGTTCTGATGACGCCGGGTTGAGCTGGAACTTAAAAAATAATGGATATTATATTCCAAGCAATTTTTCTGAAGCTTCCGCTATAGGAGGCAAGATAGCTGTCAGCCCTGCGGCTCCCAGAATGGTTTATGTCGCTTTAATCGGTAACGCAAAAGCTGATGATGATGGATGGATCGGACTTTTTAGATCTGATAATGCTGGCGATAATTGGTCTAATCCTTCAGGACAAACAGGAGGGCCCTATAACAGTGCTCATCCATATATGGTGGGCTATTCTGATGGCTACCATCAGGGATTTTATAATTTTGATTTAGAAGTCTCGGATATCAATCCTGCAAAAATTTGGGTAGCCAGTATCTTTTTTTACACAAGTAGTGATTCTGGTAGAACCTTTACTCAGATTTCTCCGCATCCGCATGCAGATCATCAGGATATGGAGGTGAATGGGACTGATATCTGGATTGCAACGGATGGCGGATTGGATTTTTCCAATAATGAAATTGCCAGTTTTCAATCTCGTAAAAGAGGAATCAGCGGTTCGGATTATTGGCGATTGGGGTCCGGATGGAATGAAGATATTTTAGTGGGTGGCAGGTATCACAACGGAGATGCAGCTTTATTTATGCCCAATTGGGGTCAAGGGCAATCTTTGTTTCTTGGAGCAGCAGAACAAGGAACCGGTTATGTAAATCCTATCAACAATCGATTGACTTATTTTTCTGATCTGGGAAGTTCTCCATTATTGCCCTTGACTTTGAATGGTAATGTGGAGTATTATCCTGAATTAAGTCTTTATCCAAACGAAGGCTA
>JBILRD010000377.1:0-2933 GCA_044372845.1 Saprospira sp.
AAATGTTCTACCGGTATTCCTAATCTTGCATTCATACCTGTATGGAACTCCACCAATTCTGGTAAAAATCTAAGCAATGATCCACCACCTGTCAAAACAATACCTCCGCTCAATTTTCTTTCGAATCCAGAGCGTTTGATTTCCCAATATACATGGTCAAGAATCTCTTCCATTCTGGCTTGAATGATATGAGCTAGGTTTCTCTCAGAAATTTCTTTGTGAGGGCGACCTTTTAGACCAGGGATTGTGATAACTCTATTTTCTTTTAATTCAGCTACCATCGCTGAACCAAATTTTAATTTCATTTTCTCAGCCTGATGTTGCATCAATCTGCAACCTTCTTTGATGTCTTTGGTGATTACATCTCCGCCAAAAGGAATAACAGCTGTATGACGGATAATGCCTTCATGGAAAATAGCAATATCTGTTGTACCACCTCCGATATCAACTAATGCGATACCAGCTTCCATCTCTTCACGGCTTAAAACAGCAGCAGCAGAGGCAATTGGTTCCAATGTCAAATTAGCCATTTCCAAACTGGCCTTTTCTACACATTTTTGGATGTTTTTAATTGCTGTAATTTGTCCGGTAATGATATGGAAATTAGCTTCCAATCTAATACCTGACATACCCACTGGATCTATGATTCCTTGTTCGTTGTCTACAATGTATTCTTGAGGAATAACATGAATGATTTTATCACCTGGAGGTAGTACCAATTTGAACATATCTCCAATCAAATTGTCGATATCATTATGAGAAATCTCCTCATGAATACTATGTCTGGTATAAATACCTCTGTGTTGTAAACTTTTGATATGCTGACCGGCTATACCTACATTTACAACACCAATTTCCAATCCGGAACGGCGTTCGGCTTCAGAAATAGCATCTGAAATAGCTTTTACTGTTTTTTCAATATTTGATACAACACCTCTTAGGACACCGATTGATTCAACTTTACCGTTGCCTAAAATTTCCAATTTACCATGTTGGTCTCTACGACCGGCCATTGCAACTATTTTGGTGGTACCAATGTCAAGGGCTACTACGATTTCGTTATTGTTTTCCATTGTTTAAAAAATTTGGTTTAAAATATATGAATGTTTGTGTTTGCAAAAGGAATAATAACTAGTTTAAACTTTGAACTGTGTTATTATTTATATTTTCATTTTTTTCTTTTTTTACCTTATCAGTTTCTTCCTCTATTCTTTTTTTGACAACTACTTGATTTTTGAAAGCTAGATTGATTGTTTTATATTTCTCCCATCCTTCATAAGGCAATCCTTTTTCATAAAAGACTTGAAGTCGAAATAGTTTATCACTAAGATTTTCAGCAGGATAACCAAAAAGGATTTTATGATTTCCCAATTTTGGAATAAGTGTTACTTCGCCAGACTCTTCCATGTGTATTTGTTCAATCTGAGCTTTTAAAAATGGATTTTCAATTATTTTTTTTGACAATTTGAAAATTTGATTCAATCTATTTTGAGGTATTTCTAAGTAATTTGATTTGAAACTGTCTATTAGACCTGTTGCAACTAATGTTCTGGAGGTGTATTTAGTAGTGTGTGGAATCATTTTTCCATCTTCATCCAGATAATATGAAATATCGTATGAATCCATAATTCTAAGTATGGGTTCTCTCTGTCTGACGGTTATATTTACATTGTTTAATGCGTCAATATATACGTCAGCATCTTTAATAAATAAATCTTTTTCCAACGCTTCTTCAGTTTGTCTCGCATTGATTTTTTCAATTGTCTGACCTTCGATATGATGGCCAAAATTGTTGAATAAAATACTTTTTACATCTTCCTGATCGACAAACTTGTTACCGTTTTGATCAACAATAATTTTAATAGTCAATTCATTTACGAGGCTTTTCCTTTTATATTCAATAGCTCCTAATATGAAGAGTATCAACACAAGAGCTCCAAAGACCCATAAAAGTCTTTTGACGATCCAGCGTATACGTTTAGGATGAATATTCATGTTCTATTTATTGATTTTTAAAAATTTCTTTTTTAATTTCCTGAGTCATTGCACCGATATCACCTGCTCCCAAAGTCATTAGTATTTCAATATTGTATTCCTTTAATTTAGAGATTAACTCCGTTTTGGATACAATCACCTTATTTTGTTTTTTCATCAAATCAAATATGATTTTAGAACTTACCCCTTCAATAGGTAATTCTCTTGCAGGGTAAATGTCCAAGAGGATGATTTCATCCAATTCATCCAAAGCACTGGCAAATCCATCAACAAAATCTCTGGTTCTTGAATATAAATGAGGTTGAAAAACGCCTGTTATTTTTCTACCAGGAAATAAACTTCTGGATGCTCTTATTGCTGCTCTCAATTCCTCGGGATGATGTGCATAATCATCAATGTATACTTGATTAGGACTGGTGAAAACCCATTCGAATCTTCTCCAGATTCCTCTAAATGTTCTAAGTGCCTGTCTGATTTTTTGTTCTTCGCATCCTAACAGTCTGGCAACAGCAATGGCAGCCGTAGCATTTTCAACATTATGTTTTCCTGCAAGACTGAAAGTGAGATCTTCCCATTTTATCTGTTCATTGATGGAACTCCAATCAAAAATAAAGTTTGGAGCTTCAGATCTTAGTCTAGAACAAGAAAAATCTGCATGTTGACTGCCATAGCTATGTGTAGTTGACTTAAAGTTTTGCCTGTCTATTTCTAAGTTGTTGTGGAGAATTAAATGTCCATTTACCTGTTGCATAAATTGGAGGTAAGTAGATTTCATTTCATCATGATTGCCATATATATCCAGATGGTCAGCATCCATAGAGGTGACGATAGCTATTTCAGGATTCAATTGCAAAAACGACCTGTCATACTCATCAGCTTCCATAACTACCCATTCAGATTTTCCATTGATGAAATTCGAATTATAGTTTTGAGCGATA
>JBILRD010000378.1:0-2929 GCA_044372845.1 Saprospira sp.
GCCCCTGTCAAAGGGTCATAGGATGAGAGATAATACCATCCACCCGGCATTGGAGTTCCTGCGGGATAGTAACCATTAACGTTATAAGTAACCTGTCCAGCAGGGAACCATTGCCATCTACCAGCAGGAGTATTAGCACAGGTCGTCCAGGCACAAGTAGGTGGCGTACATGGTTGTATCACACCGTTTACATTCAAAGGGGTATTGATTATATTTGGCATACCTTGAGCATTGAAAGAAGATGGATCCCAACAATTGCCAAAACTGGGTATAAATGCACCTATATAATTACAGTTTATCTGCTGATAATTAGTGACGCTATAGCAAAAAGTTACCAACTCTCCTGCTTTGAAAGGACCGGTTAAAGGAGAACCCATGGATGTAGCAGTAACCTGTAATAAATCGTTTGTATTACAGGCACTTGCATCGGCAAATTGAGTGATACAAAGACTAAAATTACATCTCAATAGGGTCCATGAATTAGTTGTACCTCCACAAGCATTTCCAACAAATATGGCAAATTCGGGATTGCTAAAAGCTGCGCTATTCAAATTTACATCAATTGTAGCAGTCTGTGGTCCGGTAGTAAATTGATACCAAACTGTGGGAAAAGGCATATCCTCACAGACTGTGCCAACGAAGTCCAAACCTGGATTCGCTCCGTTATTACAATCGGAAACACAGGCAGGTCCTCCTCCGGGGGCATTCAAAGTAATAATGGCTCTATCTGCACAGGCATCATTATCAACACAACTTGCTACAACAAGTGGATTATTTACACAGGTGTTAATCGTTCCTGTAGTCAAATCACCATTACTTGTAACCACTATCCAGTAAGTCTGACCAACAACTAAACCATTGATTGTGGAGTTAATACTTGTATAATTTCCGGTTTGATCAACACAGGCTACTTGATTAAAAGTTGTAGTACAAGCATTAGTTGAGGAAGATAAAACTACAAACTCAGGTCTCCAGCCAGCAATAGCATTGCTAACTGTGATGGTTGCTGATCCACCTTGAGCGACAAAGGAAAACCATGTATCAAGTGTACCATTAACACAACCTGCAGCTGCATTCAAAGTACTTACGCCACTTGGAACTGCCGTTGCACATACAGAGCCAGTTAAGTTAGTTACTGGTACTGCCGTTGCACAACTAATACCCTGAGCGAAAATATTAGTTGAAAGAACAAATAGAATAAACAAATTTATAAGAATTGTATTCTTGTATAGGTTTAGTTTCATAAACTAAATGTTTTGATTTTATTACAAAAAAAGCAAAATGCCAAATTGTTGTTTGGCATTTTACAAATATAAATAATATTGTTCTTAAAAAACTGTAAAAAAACAATCAGTGTAGATTTAAATTGTTTTAAGTTTAAAATCACCTTAACAAGGTTACATTACCCCTCTTGACAATATCATCTCCGCCAGAAGTCGATTTCCACACAATTACATACATGTAGACATCTCTTGATTGCTTTACACCTTTGTAAGTTCCATCCCAATTACCTTCAACAGGATCATTATAAACTAACTGCCCCCAACGATTGTAAATTTTGAATTCAACAAGTAGAGATTTATTCAAATTTATCACTTGAAAACTATTATTATCTCCCTGATCATTCGGTGAGAAAGCTGTTGGAATTTGAGGATTATTAGCTTCAACAGTAACAAAAACAGAATCTATGGTAATACATCCTGTATTTGATTGAGCAGTTAAAATGAACAAATATTGACCATCCTGATCTGGATTAACTATTGTATTGATTTGATTTGGTGTAGATATATTGGGATTGCCAGGGCCTACTGCTGTCCAAATGTATGAAATTACACCAATTTGATTTGCCCCACCTGATAAATCTAAAGAACTACCCCAAATCACTGCAGTGTCAAGGGCTAAAGAAGGCAAAATGACAGCATTAACATTTGGAACTACAGCTGGATTGACAGTGTATGAAGAAGTACTACTACATCCAGAATTATCAGTAACAGTTACTGAATAACTGCCGGATGCAACATTTATTAAATTCTGAGTACTAGATCCATTGTTCCATTGATAAGTAAATGGAGCTGACCCACCGTTAAGATTTATCTGAATAGCACCACTATTTCCTTCGCGACATAATTCATCTTGTATAACAGCACTAATATTTGCAATGCTTCCACCGCTAATATTGATAGTATTTTGAGTAATGCTACAGGCATTGGTATCCGTTATAGTAACATTGTATGATCCTGGAGATAGCCCACTAATATCCTCTGAAGTTGCGCCATTACTCCACAAATATGTGTAGTTTGGAGCTCCTCCAGTTATCGTAATAAGTATTGATCCGTCATTTGCTCCACACGATGCATCTGTGGCACTAACATTACTTAAACTAAGCGCAGTAGGTTCAACAATAGCTATTGGACCAAAGCTTGAATTACAACCATTTGCATCTGTCAATGTACCGCTATAGTTACCAGCAACAATATTCACCAAATCTTCATTGGTTGATCCGTTTGACCATAAGTAGCTATAAGGATTTGTTCCCCCAACACCAGTTAATTGTATTGAACCATTTGCTTGTCCATTACAGGTAATATTGGTTAATGAAGTAGATATTGATATTGCAGCAGGTTCTGATACCTGAATGTTAGTAAAATTAGTAACACAACCCAAATTATCCGTTAAAGTAACAGAATAAGTACCTGTAGTTAAAGCATTTAGATCCTCAGTAGTTTGTCCATTATTCCAAGAATATGTATAAGGTCCCTGACCACCAGAAACTGAAATATTTACAGCACCATTACTCAAACCAATACAAGTAATATTCGTAACATTATTTAAAGATATGGAAGGTACTCCATTGGCATTTACTGTATTAGATCCATTGACTATGGAACAACCGTTTGTATCTGTAATTGTAACCGAATAAGTTCCAGCT
>JBILRD010000379.1:0-2921 GCA_044372845.1 Saprospira sp.
GAGATAGAGAGCTAGAATATGATTTCTCTGAATTAAATGAATTGGAACTAGCCTATGCAGTTTCTGTTCACAAATATCAGGGATCTGAATCACCATGTGTAGTAATACCCATTCACGAGTCCCAATTCAATATGTTGTACAGAAATCTCCTTTATACGGCCATCACAAGAGGTAAAAAATTGGTGGTTCTAGTTGGAAGTAAAGAAGCGCTGGCTACTGCAGTTAATAATTTTTATAACAGGGAACGGTATTCAGGTTTATTACACTTTGTCAATAAATTAAGCAGATTTAGCTTTCCAGAAATAAAAAATATCCCAATGCTAGGCACATTGGGATATTCTGAATGGGTAATTGATAATAATTTACAGTAACTATTTCTTTTTCTTACCTATTATTTCAAGGTATTTATCCATAGCATCATTTGGTACTGAAACAGAAAGATTATAATGTTTAATTTTCCATTTTCCATTATCATAAACCAAAATCCCTGATCCTCTGCAATCACCCATCCATGTTTTTAATGATTCTTCGAACCATACTATTTCATTGGAATTGGGATGGAAGTATAAGTTTCTATTATAAGGTCTGAAGTCCCATGCTGAATCTTTATCAAAGACTTTTTTGGCCCATGATTTCAATTCATCTCTTAACCATCTTTCACTGATATCTGTCCCAAGATAGATTGCATCCACAGTCATAACACTATCAAAAAAAATATTTTCTTCAGCTTTTGCAGCAGCTTGATGCCAATGATTTAGAACTGTATCAATTTCATTTTTAAATAAAATGTTTGGAGATATTTTGAAACAATTATCTTTTCTTCTAGTGTCCGTTATCTGAGTGATTTTCCACTCAGTTTGCTCTTTAAATAATAAAAAATGATTTACGCCGCAGTGACTCAAAGAAGAATCCAAAAAGAAACTGTATTCGGTCCATACAGAAGCAAATTGACCATCAATCTGTACATTATAATTCCAGATTTTTTCATTCCAGGCATTATATCTTGGTTTGAAGGCAATTGCAAAAATAAAAGTACTTAAAGGGGTTGTGCTTATTTTATTATTTTCAATACTTTTGAATACTACATCTTTGTAGACATATTTTTTAAGTGTACTGCTATCGCCACGATTCAAGGAAGCTATGAAACTATCAACAACAGAAACAACTTGTGTCCTTTCAGTTGAAGGCAGTTGCCCAAAGATTGAATTCGCAGCAAAAAATAAGAGGAAATAAAAAATATATTTTATCATGTTGTTTTAGACTTTTTTTGGTTTTTTCTTCTTGCTTTTTCTTTTTTTCTTAAATCTTTTTCAAGTTTATTTTTACCAAAAGAGATCAATAATCTTTTTGTTAAAGGGCCTTGATTCCCTTTTTTGCTACCTTTTATAAAACTGTCAAAGTACAATTTTGTATGTAAAACGGCAAACAAAGCACATTGATTATGATCTAGCCCTTTAGCTACTCTTTTAAGTCTGACATTTTTAGCTCCCAATTTTTTCATGGATTTATGAGCTTCCAAAGAGTTTCTGTAGTTAACTTGTTCATCTTTCTCGCAATAGCACAACATCATTGGTGTTTTAGGAACCCAATTATGTGTACTGTTTTGTTTTAGTGCCACTTTGAATGGAAAATTTTCATTTTTAATGTAGGCTTCAATAATCTCTGGTTTGATAACATCCTTTGGTATTGAAGGCATTTTATTATTGATATCCCCCATGGAATATTGTCCATTAAACATGGGAGGTAAAATGCTGTCATAAGGTTCAACAAAAGCATCAGCCAAATTATCATACAAACCATATACTTCTTGAAAACTAACCATTAAATAGGGCAAATAACCTGGATGAGAGTATGGTTCAAACATATTTTTTTCCTGCACTCCTGTAAGATCGTATGCTCCGGACATTGGAGAAGATGCAGTGATTTTAAACTCTTTATTTAAAATCGGATCAGCCTCTACTACTTTTTGAAAAGCCATAGTAGCATGCCCGCCTTGAGAATAACCAGTAGTGAACAGTAAATTATTTAGTTTAATATTATTTGTTTCATTAAATATCCTAACAGCTCTAACTAAATCCATTGAAGCATTGGCTTCAGTTTGAACATGGTGATAAAGGTGAAACTTATCGCCTTTGCCCAATCCAATATAATCTGAATACGCCACTGCATAACCATCTGTAGCAAAGCCCATACAAATGCCTAATTCACCACCAATTTCAACTCCTCTGAATTTTTCAATCTGCGTACCATGATGATAAACAACCAAAGGTACCTCTCTAGTAGTTTTTGGAACGAAATAAAGACCTGATGCTTTTACACAAGAACTATCATGCCAGCAAGTGTTATAGATAACTTCATAAATATCTACATCGTATTTTACAGGTGCAATAATTTCGGGTATGCCGGCATCCTTCCATCTCTTTTTTAATTGTTCGACAGTATAGGAATTTACTTTTTCACAGCTAATCAATCTGATCACTTCAGAATTTGATTGGGCATAAATGGATGAAAAAGTCAAAAAAAGGATAAGGGCAGAGAGCAATTGTTTCATTGGTTTTGGATTGGAATTGTTAGGTTTAGTTTTGTAAAAGGGTTTCGATAAATTCAGTAGTTTTTCTTTTATATTCATCATAAATAGTGCCAGTTCCAGGTCCGGAAAAACCAGTTTCTATTTTTTTAATATTTCCTTTCTTATCAATAAAAATAGTAGTTGGATAGGAAAGGATTTGGTTTAACATGGGGAGTGTTTTGGAAGATTCCGATTTTTTAGAACTTCCTCCAAAAACAATAGGGTATTCTATATTTAAATCTTTTTTCATTTTTGAAATATTTCTCTTAAATACTTCAGAATCATTTCTTATTTCATAATCTATAGCGATAATTTCCAGGCCTTTATTTTTATACTTTTGATACATTTCAGC
>JBILRD010000380.1:0-2912 GCA_044372845.1 Saprospira sp.
AATATTGGTTCCTATTCTCTTTCATTTTACTTAATCCGTGACAAAAAAGAATCCGTTTTTAATCAAAAAAATATCATTAATTTTATCGTTCAGGAGGGAAACAGAAGTATCGGTGGATGGATGGGTAAAGAACCAGGTTTTATCAAGCCAAATTTTAAATGGGAAAACCAAAACAGCTAAAGCATGTTAAAAAAATTAAGCAGACAAATCATAGACAGAGTAAACAGAAGACTGGGATACATTCCAGCTTCCTCAGCTCCAAAATTCATCGATAAAAATTCGATTCACAATCTAATCGAAATTCTGAAGAAATGCAATTACCAACCAAAGGTCATCCTGGATGTTGGAGCAAATCATGGAAACTGGACTAGAACCTGGAAAAAAGAATTCAATCAGTCTAAATTTATCCTTGTTGAGCCTCAAAACTGGTTAGAAGATAAATATTCAGATCTGACCGATGAAAATCTGATTTACTTGCCAGTTGGTGCTGGTAAAGAATCTGGAAAACTATTATTTACAATCAATTCTGACAGAGATGATAGTTCTACATTCTCCATGAGTGCTGAAGAAGCGAAATCAAGGAATTTCAAACAGGTAGAAATCGATGTTATGTCTATCAATGATATTATCGCTAAAAATAGTTCTGCAAAACCTGATATAATTAAAATTGATGCGGAAGGTTTAGATTTAGAAGTCTTAAAAGGTGCTTCTGAAATGTTTGGATATACTGAATTATTTTTAGTAGAATGCAGCATCAACTGTATGGCTTTTGAGAATTCTTTATCCAATGTGATCAATTTTATGGAGGAACGTGGTTACAGAGTTTTTGAAATAACCCAACTTTCAAGACCATTGAAAAGTAATATTCTTTGGTTAACAGAGTTTGCATTTGTCAGAAAAGATGGATTTTTCTCAAATATCGACTGGAAAACTTTATGATACCAGTAACTAAATCATTTCTGCCGCCTATCGAAGAGTATATGTCCTTTGTAAAAAAGGCATATGACAACCAGTGGTTGACCAATCGAGGGGAATTAGTTGTGAGTCTGGAAAATAAACTCAAGGATTTTCTAAACGTCAATCAAATTCTGATTACGAACAATGGTACAATTCCATTGCAAATAGCCCTTAAAATTTTAGGGAACGGCGGAGAAATAATTACCACTCCATTCAGTTATATTGCCACAACATCTTCCATTGTCTGGGAACATTGCAAACCTGTATTTGTAGATATTCATCCCGAATATCTAACAATAGATGAAGATAAAATAGAAGCTGCCATAACGGAAAAAACGACCTGTATACTGGCAACTCATGTTTTTGGAAATCCTTGCGATGTCGATAAAATTGAGGCTATCGCAAAAAAATACAATTTAAAGGTCATTTATGATGCCGCTCACTGTTTTGCTGTTACCTATAACGGAAACAGTATTTTCAATTATGGCGATATCAGTACCTGCAGTTTTCACGCTACAAAACTATTTCATACTGGTGAAGGTGGAGCAGTTTTTTGCAATGACGAAACATTAACTTCTCAGGTATATTACAGCCATAACTTTGGACATATCAGTCTGTTGAATATCGGTGGTGTTGGTGTCAATGGAAAAATATCCGAACTACAGGCTGCAATGGGACATGCTGTCTTACCCCATATGGATAGTATCTTAAAAAGCAGAAAATCTGTCATTGAATTTTATGACAACAATATAAATTTCAATAAATATACCCGACTAAAAATAAGAGAAAATACCAGCTGGAATTATAGCTATTATCCAATTATTTTCAATTCAGAAGAAGAACTTTTAGCAATTGAGAAAAAAATGAATGATAACAAGATTTTTCCAAGAAGATATTTTTTCCCTTCTTTGAATACGCTAAATTACCTGGAATACAATAAAATGCCTGTCTCGGAATCCATTTCCAACAGAATTTTGTGTTTGCCTTTGTATTTCGATATGTCTGAGACTGACCTTCAAATGATTGTAAAACAACTAGAATTATAATAAAATGAAAATATTACTTACTGGTTTATGTTCTGTACACTGGGGCAGAATTGAAAATGGAAATATTGGTAACTATTACATAGTAGAAGTTACAGTCAGAGAATTGCACAGGGTTTTTCCAGAGGCAGAGATTTTGACAACTTTTCAGATGACTGATAAATTTATTGAAGAGGAAAAAGTTACTGTTGTACCCTTAGATCTTTATTATAACTGGGCTGAAACAGATGTTGAAAATGCTATTAAGGAATATGCAGCTGCTGAATTGTTTCAAGCAACCGGACAAATATCCTACACAACACCATACATTGACTTAATCAGACAATGTGATTTGGTTTGTGATTTTAGTGGAGAAATGTGGGGTGATCATGCTGAGCCAGTTGGAGAGAATCGATTTTTGGTAAATTTACTAAAAATGCGTGTGGCACAGTTATTCAATGTAAAAACAGTACTATTGGCCGGTTCTCAGGGACCATTTGTTCTGACTGATTCGGTAAAATCTCTGGCGAAAACAGTTTATAAAAATTTCTCAAAAATTTTAAACAGAGAGGCTGCCTCCATTGAGTTATTGGATAAAAATGGTTTTGATGTTTCTAAATCATTGAGCTTCACGGATCCTGCATTTTTATTTGAACCTTGTGATGAATCGCTTATAAAAGATCGATTGGTTCAGGACAATATTATCAAAGAAAATGAAAAAACCATTGGTTTTGTACTTTGTGGCTTTAATATGCTACAAGGTCCATACGACAGGGAACCAAGAACAGACGATGAGTTTACACAGTTCGCAGAATTGGTGGAATATATTGTCAATGATTTGGGTGCCAGAGTCTTCTTCATGTCACATCAGAATGGTTTTGAAATGAATCCTAATTTCAAATTCATCAATGGTAGAGACTACCCTTATGCAAA
>JBILRD010000381.1:0-2894 GCA_044372845.1 Saprospira sp.
AGATGAAGATTTTGAAAATATGATCAAATTAGTATCTGATTATAAGATAAAACCTGTAGTTAAAGCCTTGTTTAAGCTTTCAGATGGCCCTGAAGCATTTCAATTTATGGAGGATGGAAAACAATTTGGAAAAATAGTTTTGAATCCCTGATGTTTTGGTTCTATATTTGATTTTATATTAGCAGTCACCCTAAATTAAATTATATGAAAAATCTATTGTTAAGTTTTTTATTCCTTTCATTTTTTTCTCAAGCTTTTGCTCAAAATGCTAACCCTGCTATACAATTGTATATGGAAAGCAGTTGTGAATGTTTTTCAAAATCTTATGTCATTGCCGTACCACTAGAGACTAGAAATTTTATTACAAAAATTTTTAAGGCAAGTGATGAAGAGTTAGTTGCCATAATTGATAATTTGTCTGACGAACAAATACAATTTCATCTCAGTCATTTTGAAAAAATTGATGCGAATATTGAAAAAGGATGTTCTGATGAGGAAATCTACAAAATGGTCGTTGCCAAGTATCCAAATTCTGCAGCTGAGCTAAATAAATTCATCAATGCGGATGAAAATGGAGAAGATTTTTCAGAATATGATCTGATTTTCGAAAAATTACCAAAATGTACAATGATGAGCGAGGCTATGATGGCTTACGGTTATCTATCTTCCTTACTTGTTGAGGAGATTGAAGAAGTTGAAGAAGAAGGAGAGGAGGATTAAAATTTTCTGACGGCTAATTTTTTGCCTTTCGAATCACTAAGTCTTAATACTAATATTTCTTTATTTCTGAAATCCCAGTTAACAATACAGTTGTAACCTTCATTATTGATGCTTGTAAATCTGTTCTTGTAACGAAGTTTTCCGCTTATATCAAAGATTTCATATTGGTATTCCCCGGGTATATTTACGCCAAATTTCAAGAGAAGTTTATCGTTTCCCCAACTTTCGACAAAGATTGGAATATTGGTTTCGGTTTCTCTTTTATTTAATAATGCTATTGCTTGTCCAATATTTAAACGCCCTTCACTGGAAGCTTTGTCTTTGAGTGAAGGGATTTTTTCTGCCCCTACATAGATCAGATTTTTTAAGTCTAAAGCAGTTTTACTGGGTTCAATTTTGAGTTGCTCTGCCCAGATAGCATCTGGGTAGGATGCCAAAAGAGCAATGGCCCCTGCTACATGTGGAGCTGCTCCCGAAGTTCCCCCAAAAACATTATAGGTATTTGATGTCCTGCTGGTATAAACAGCCCCCGGCGCTGCGATATCAACATGTTTTATGCCCCATGCGGCATTAGGATCAAGAGCATCATACCTTGTAGTATTAGTCACAGCAATATGAAAAGGAGAGGGGCAAAGGGATGGTATATCGCCATTGTCATCAATATCAATGTCTCTATTCATAACAGCCCCAACACTTAAGATGCCCTCTGCTCCGAGGGAATCGTAAATAGAACACCAGATCGGAAAATCATCAGGTTGGCCATAATCTACTCCTGCTGATAAATTAATTGAAACGACAAAAGCTCCCTTCAGACCATTGCTTTCCCGATATAATTTTCTTTGATCGAGAATGTATTTATAAGCCTTGAGAATATTAGATTCTCTTAGGAGATCTTGCTCCTGAGCAGAAACAATCATCATTTTAACGTTCCAGTTGATACCGCTGATGCCGATGTTATTATTGCCAACTGCACCGATAATTCCTGCTACCGAAGTCCCGTGAGAATTTAAATCATGAATGTCATTTTCACGAATAATTTGCCAGCCCTGATAATCATCTGTGTAGCCATTATTGTCGTTGTCCAATCCATCGTTGGGAATTTCCTGATGGTTTTTCCAGATATTATCCATTAAATCCTCATGAAGGACATCACAACCGCCATCAATTACAGCAACAACAATGCTATCTCCTAATGCAGTTGTTCCTCCTTTTGTAATTTCCCAGGCATCGGGAAGACCAAGCAGTTCCATATTCCATTGCCACTGACCATATTTTGGATCATTGGGCTGAGTGCTTCTACTGGTCAATAAATGATTGTATTGAACATGTTTGATTGCAGGGTCAGACTTTAAATTTTCCAGGAAATCTTGTAAATCTACTTTTGAAGGATCAATCTTAAGTTTGAAAATATTCCAATCGTCAACAGTTTTTTCAAATCCTTTGATTGCCTCAGATTTTGATAGAACCCAATTAGAAATATTTTGCCCTGAGTGGAACTGAATCAACAATTCATCTTGTGTATAATTCGTTTGAGACTGAGCCATCAGCTGACTCAGTGAAATGAAAATTATAAAAAATGAAATGATTGCTCTCATCAGTAAGATTAACCAAAAACTGCCATTGCTCCAATAGCAGAGAATAAAATAACTACTAAAATAACGATCAATAGAATTCTTTGTTTAGATTTTTTTTCAATTCGATCTAACTCCTGTTGATAAAAAACTGACAATTCATATTCTTCCAACCTTGTCAATCGAAGAATTCCAGCTCTTATTTTTGGTGTAATCGTATTGACATCCCCATTGCTTTTAGAAAAAGATTCGTTAGCTAAAGAAACTAATCGGTCCATCTTATTGGCAATGTCTGAAACATCGTCGGAATCGAATTCTATCTCTAAGGTTTTGTTATTATCAAAAAGAAAATCTTTCAGCTCATCTCCAAAAGAACTCATAAAAATTATTTTGCTGTTATTAAATGTTAAGACATTCTATTTGGAATATCCTCTTTGGTTATTTCATATAATCTATTAGCTTCTTCTTCTTTGAATTTCATGACTTGATTCAACGCATCAGGAACAACATCGCTGCTGATGATAATCAAAGAACCATTTTTTGCATTTTTGATCGCATAGGCAATAGCTTCTTTTTCAGATGGAATAACAGTGATTTTCTTAT
>JBILRD010000382.1:0-2893 GCA_044372845.1 Saprospira sp.
TTATTTTAAAAATTTCATCACAGATTGGATTTGGAATATTACTGCGGTAGGTATTGCTGCTCAGATAGTTACTTTGCCTCTGAGTTTATTCTATTTCCATCAATTTCCAAGTTATTTTTGGCTTTCAGGCTTAGTTGTTATACCATTATCAACAGTTGCATTGTATGCAGGATTTGCACTTTTATTATTTAGTTGGGTGCCAGTTTTAAACTTTATAATTGCCAAAATATTATACTTCTCCATTTACTTGATGAATGCATTGGTTTTTTTAATTCAAAAAATACCCCTGTCAGTAATAGATTATTTCAATGTGTCAATTCTAGAAATGTGGTTGATGTACTTCATCATAATAGCTTCAATAATGGCTTTGATTCTTAAACGAAAATATTGGACGTTTATAGGATTGAGCAGCATTTTATTTATAATTGTCATAAATGTCCATTACAAAATTTCAAATTATAATGAAGATAAAATTTATGTTTATAAATTAAATAAAGGAACAATGCTTGATTTTTTTTATAAAAATATAGCTGTCACCTTAGTGGATTCCAGTATAAACAGCAAATCAAAAATTGATTTTATAAATTATAATAATATTGTAAAACACAATATTTCAAAACTTAATTTAACAAGCCTCTTCAATGATGAATTTGAAAATTCCAATATTAAAATTGATAAAAATGGGTTAGTACAATTTAAAGTAATTAAGCTTGCTATACCTCCAAAAATAATTTTAAATGAAGATATTGTTTTATCAAAAAAACCTATTGTTGATTATCTTATTTTGACCTCAAATCCTAGAATTAAAGATTTAAATCATCTGGAAAATATTTTTAATTATAAAATTTTAGTTTTTGATGCTTCAAACAGTCAATATAGAATCAGCAAATGGATAAATCAATGTAAAACGTTGGGAATTCCTTTTATAGATTGTAGCTATAAAGGAAAAGATATATTAACAGCTTTAAAAAAATAATCTAAATCAGTCAATACATATTTCAGTGATATAAAAATTTAATTAACTTTGTTTCTGACTAAAGTAAAAAATGGGCATTTCCATTATAGATAAATCTAAATTCTAATTCTAAAATTATCCTACTCAACATGTTAAAAAAGAAAGAAGAAAAAAAGATCAGAGATCCAAGAATTTCAGACTTAATGGCCCTCATAGTTAAATACGATAAAAAAAATAAACCGTTTTCTGCAGATCTTGTAAAAAAAATGCAAGAATTGAGAGAATTATATATTGAATTTGAACAGCCAACTTTGGTAAAGTCAATTAGGTTAGTATGTGAATATGCCGAAGCATTTGAGATGTTTAAAATTGATGCCTGGGAAGAGGAGGGCGGTATGTCAAGTTTAGAGTATTTCTTATATTTATTAAATAATGCTCATAACAAATACAACAAGGATGAACTTAAGTCATTAAATACCTATTTAAAAGCTAGAATGGATGGTGAAGAAGTTGAGTTCATTAGACCTGACGAAGATGAAGAATAGATAAATCTCTAAATATCAAAGGGAATGTTAATACAACATTCCCTTTTTATTTGGATGATTTACCAATGTTAACTAATATTATTTTTTAATTATTTTTTTTAACATATTTATTATTATCATTTTGGTTTTTTATATTTGGTGATCAATATCATAAAACTATGAAACCAAAATTTTACACGCTAACGCTTTTATTATCAGTATTTTTTTTCAATACTATTTCAGGTCAAACCCTAGATCCGTTTGAGCCGTATGTAAATGATGCTGGGCAATTTATTACCACAAAGCTATCCGATGATATCGTAGCTGAGGAATTTAAATCAATGGCATGCCCATCTTCCAATAACATTCAAACACCTCTAAATCAAAATAATGGTCAAAGGGGAATCATGTTTGATATTGTTGCTTTGTCAAATATCACCATCAACTGTTTTGAGACAAACCTTGCTTCAGGAACAACTCCCATAAGCATATACTATAAAGTTGGCACTCATGTGGGATTTCAAAATAATGCTGCTGCATGGACACTTATTGGTACAGCACCTTCTGTTGGGTCTCTAGGTAACAATGTGAATAGTCCTATTCCATTGAATGTAAATATTCCAGTTACGGCTCAATGTACAGTAGCTTTTTATATCACTAGAACAAATTCCAGTGGACCAATTATTAACTATACAAATGGTACTGCTGTTGGTGCTACAATAAGCGCAGATGCTAATATTAGAATTTTGGATGGTACCGGAAAAGATTTTCCCTTCGGAGCTAGTTTTCAGCCAAGAAGATTTAATGGTCGTGTTTTTTACACTACAAATGGTACCGGTCCTGGACCAGGAGTTGTTAATGGGCCAAACGCTGTATGTGCTGGCTCCTCTAATACATATTCACTAAGCACTTCAGGTTGGACTAGCTATAACTGGACTGTACCTACAGGAACTACTATCACAGCAGGTCAGAACACCAATTCAATTACGGTAACCTCAGGTAGTACTTCAGGTAATATATGTGTTACTCCTTCCGGACCCTGTGGTCCAGCTCCTCAGGTATGTTTTCCTGTTTCTCAAGCTCCAAATCCAAGTTCTACCATATCTAGAAATAATGTTTTGTGTTTTGGTGCTAGTACAGGTTCTGCAACCATTAGTCCAACTCCTGCTGGTACCTACACGTATCAATGGAGTCCTAGTGGAGGAAATGGTCAAACAGCAACAGGTCTGGCTGCTGGTGTGTATACTGTAACAGCTACGAATAGTGGGAACTGTAGAACTATACAAACTGTAACCATCACACAACCACCATCTGGTATAAATGCCAACTTAGTTCCCTCCAATGTGCTATGTAACAGTCAAGTTAATGGCTCTGTTGCCCTAAGTGCCAGTGGTGGAACTTTGCCACTAACTTA
>JBILRD010000383.1:0-2890 GCA_044372845.1 Saprospira sp.
CTGGGAAGGTCAGGAAGGTAGTTTTTTGTTATGGATGTTTTGGAATATTATCCTAGGTTTTATTTTGCTTTTCACTGCTAAAAAATGGGAAATGCCTGTTCTGGCTACATTGGCGATAGTTCAAGCATTTTTGAGTTCTATGATTTTAGGATTTTATGTTGGTGCGGAAGATTCCAGAATAGGATCTAATCCTTTTGCACTTTTGAGAGATGTTCATGAGGCTCCCATTTTCAATATGCCAAACTATTTACAATCTGTAAAAGGAACCGGCTTAAATCCGCTGCTTCAAAATTATTGGATGACCATCCACCCTCCAACACTTTTTCTTGGTTTTGCTTCAACCGTGGTTCCATTTGCCTATGCTATTGCCGGATTATGGAAAAAAGAACATAGCAATTGGTTAAAACCTGCTACAGGTTGGGCTTTATTTTCAGCCTGTATCCTGGGAACCGGGATTTTGATGGGAGCAGCCTGGGCTTATGAAGCACTGAGTTTTGGAGGATACTGGGCCTGGGATCCTGTAGAAAACGCTTCTTTAGTTCCATGGCTGATTATGGTTGCTGGTATTCATACCTCATTGGCTTCCAAAAACAGCATGCACTCCATCCGAAGCAGCTATATCTTTTTCTTGTTCTCCTTTATTCTGATTGTCTACTCTACTTTCTTGACAAGAAGTGGTGTTCTAGGAGATACTTCGGTTCATGCCTTTACCGAAATGGGATTGGAATGGCAGCTGATTATTTTCCTTTTTGCCTTAATTATCTGGCCACTAGCTTTGTATTTCAGAAGAGCCAAATCCATCCCAAAACCACTGAAAGAAGAAAGCAGTTATTCAAGAGAATTCTGGCTTTTTGTAGGTGCCTTGGTGTTATTATTTTCTTCAGTCTTAATCACCTTCACAACATCCATTCCAGTCTGGAATAAAATAGCTGATGGCATTTCGTGGTTATTTGGAGGGGGTGACATTAAAAATATCGCTCCACCAGAGGATGAGGTAGAACATCACAATCGATTTCAATTATGGATAGCTGTTTTGATAGGACTACTTTCCGGCGCAACGGTATTTATGCGCTACAAAATAGAAGAAGCCAAAAAGAGTTATAAGATTTATCTTTTGAAACATCTGGGAATATCATTGGCTGCTTCTGCCCTATTAACCGCTTTTGCTATGTGGTATGCATCTATCGTTGCCTGGCAATATTGGGTATTAGTCCTATCCGGAATGTTCTCCGTTATTTGTAATCTTGACTATATAGTCACCGTTCTTAGAGGTAATATTAAGGTCGCAGCATCTCCAGTGTCTCATATTGGCTTTGGTTTGATGATGCTGGGCGTTGTCTATTCAGGTGTATTGAAAAGACCTATTTCGGTTGGATTCAACAGTATTGAGGTGAATGATTTAAATCCACAATCCAACAAAAATGTATTGGTTGCCAAAGGGGATAAGATCAACATCGGCGAAGGTTATACCGTCGAATATACCAAAGATTGGCCAGAAGGCAACATGCAATTTTTTGAATTGAAATTTGCTAAAAAAGATGCCTCCGGTAAAATTGTCGATCAGTTTATCACAACGCCAAATGTGATCAGAGATTCGCTACCAAGCGGTAAATTCAAATTCAGAGCGGCCAATCCAAATACTAAACATTTTATCCAAAAAGATATCTTCACCTTGGCAGTTCCTAACTGGGCATTTGATGACCCAGAAGCGAAAGAAGAAAAAGAAGAAAAATGGGAATCATACAAAATGTCTCAGGGAGATACTATTTACACGAAAGGTCATTACGTTATTTTCACTCACATCGACAACCAAATTCCAAATAATGGCAACTACAGTTATGAGGAGGGTGACATTCCTGTTACCGCCGTCCTGGAAGTTCACCAGTTGAATTCTGATAAAATGTGGATTGCGAAACCATTCTTTTATATCAGAGAATCATCACCATTCAATGTACCATTTGAAATCAAGGAACTCGGATTGAGCTTCAGACTACCACAGATCCTTGCTGAAGAGAAGAAAATGTTGGTGGAAGTATTGGATAAAAACAAAGAGGGTGAATATGTCGTGGTACAAGCGCTGATCTTCCCTGGAATCAATTGGGTTTGGCTTGGTTCGATTATGATGCTGATAGGTCTTTTGATGGGGATGTTCCAAAAAATCAGGTTAAAGTCTTCCGAAAAGCTGGAAACTGAAGCCTAATTAAATCTTAAAAAGCTATCCAGATGAAAATTGGTTTGATGTCAGATACTCATGGACATTTGGATGAACGAATTTTCGAGCATTTCAAGGATGTGGATGAAGTATGGCATGCAGGAGATATTGGTTCCCATAGCCTTGCTGATCAACTGGAACATTTTAAACCTTTCAGAGCAGTTTATGGCAATATTGATGATCATAAGATGCGATTGAGGTACCCTGAACATCTGCGATTCGATTGTGAAGGCTTGGATATATGGATGACTCATATCGGAGGGTATCCAGGTAAATATCCCGCAAGAATTAAAAATGACTTATTGATAGCCGCCCCTAATCTTTTTATCTGCGGACATTCCCACATTCTGAAAATTATTCCCGATAGTCAGTTTAACCTGCTTCACATTAATCCCGGAGCATGTGGTATTGAAGGTTGGCATAAAATAAAAACCTTGGTTAGATTCGAGGTTAAAAATTCAAAAATCCAAGATCTTGAAATTATTGAGTTGGGGAAAAGAGGAGCATTAAAATAATAGTTAATAATAGACAATAATAATTTTTACTGTTCGAAAAACCATTTTGCCCATATCTTGTTTTTATAAATATTAAATTTTGGATGCTGAATAATATGACTTTTAAAAAAAAATTTAATTTTTTCAATCATTGAAACAGCGTTTTTAAATTTCATCACGTTTA
>JBILRD010000384.1:0-2887 GCA_044372845.1 Saprospira sp.
GTCTCCTATTTGCATAACACTAGTTTGATAATTCAAAAATTATAATAGTAATTCAAATATAAGTGTTTTAATTCAATTAGGCAACATTATAACTTTGTCAATATGCGGGTACTTTATGTAATAAGGTATAATTAGCATGTAACGGTGAAGCAGAAAGCACCTTAAAAACGGGCGGAATCCTGAAAAGCCTTATGAGTAGGGGATAATCCAAAACTAAACCATGAAAAAAATAATTAAATCACTTAACAAAATTACTTTTTTATTCTTCGCATGTTCAATGCTGATGATCAATATGGGCTGTGAAAAAGAAAAAAATGCACCATCTTCTGCCTACACCTGGTCTGCAACAATCGATGGGGTGAATTACAATTATAGTATGCCTTCATTTCCAGCTACTGATGGAGGAACTGTATTGTTTCAAACACAGAATACTGGCCAAGGGACATCAACGTCAGCTGTAGTTTTAGGAGATGAGGGAGGATTTCCTCAAATTACAATAGGATCTGGTTCTTTCCCATTAAGTGTAGGGACTTTTGTTCTTAATGCAGCAAGTGCTAGTACAAATAGTGCCTTTAACATTTCTTTATCTGCAAATCCATCAAATCCCCTATATTATTCTTCTTTGTTTGGCAATTCTCAAATTACATTAAATATAACCACATTAGGTAATGTTGGTGGATTTGTAGAAGGAACATTTTCTGGAACTGTTGGCAAACAATTGAGTAGTCCACCATTCACAATTAGTTACATCAATGTAAGTGGAAATTTTAAAGCTTACAGAGAGAGGTAAAAAATAAATTTAATTGATAGTTATATAAAATACGCCTTAAAACCTTTTATTTCTAGACTTTTGTCTGTATCTATTTTTTAATTCTAAAAAAAAATTATGAAATCGATTTTTTCTTTAACATTTGTTTTAATCAGTTTTTCACTTTCTTTTTCTCAAAATATCGTGCTAAACGAATCTACTAAAAAGTATGAAATGAGCTTTGATGTCATACTAAATACTGACAATCAAAATGATAATTTTGATATAATTGAAGAGTGGTTGGCAGTGAATTATACCAACAAATACTCTAACTCAAAATTATCAAATAAAGAAAAAGGAAAAATTATTTACAGTGCTGCTTTTGAAACTAAAATTTTTCCTACGAAGGGTCTTATAAGTTTTAATTATAATATTAAAGTTGACAAGAGTAAAATCAGTTTTTTTGTATCTGATTTTGCCTACACTATGATAGGCCAATCTACAGCAGCAGGTGTTGCTATGAATTTTGAAAGCAAAAATTTAGCTGGGAAGAAAAAAATTATTTTGGAGACAGAGACTAAAATTTTAGAGTCAACAAAAAAGATAACTCAGTAGAATATTTTCATAAATTTTAAGATTTTTTTCCAAAACGCCAAATTATACATTACCAAAGTTTGATAAAATATAATTTGGCGCTCTAGATTTGTATTCTAACTACAGCACCCCCTTCTTCAACCTCACATTCAAACAATTTTCACTAAAGTCAAAACCATCCAATTCCAAATAATTCGCAAATCTTGGTAGAAATATTGTTTTTCTCTTACCTGCCAAATGTATAACCAACTCATCTCCGAATTTATCCAATTTGAAATCTGTGTTTTCAATAAATGGTAAATGGATGGAAATGATATAATGGTTTTTCTCTTCTTTTACACTGTAGGGATTACCCAGATAGAAAAACTGAGAAGGGTCTTTATCCTGGTAAATTTCTTTACCAATACTATCCAGCAGGTCCAATCCAAAAACTTCCTGACCAAGATGTTTTACCTTGAAGATAGGAAGTGGCGAGAAACTCTCTTCAATCTCTTGAAGATATTCTTTTTGGGAGTGGATATACTTTTCAAAGACGGAATTTTCCAATCCCATCCCTTCCGGAAGAATCCTGTTAACGATAATGGCATCCACATGGTAACCATATAGCTGCAGATAGGTATAGGCTCTTTTAGCCTCCTGAATCACCATTTTTTCTGGATTGGCAACAATTCTGATAGAACAAACCTTTGGATCAAGCATGATTTTTTGAACATGCTCTAATTTTTCGAAAAGCTTCTCCATTTCTTCAAACCCTTTATCGATAGGTACACCGCTGGTCTTTCGCACCAGAGAACCTATGGTTTTGATAGCCATTTTAGGAATAGCTTTGGTCAACCAGGATTGCATCACCTGCGGAAGAGAGAGTAGCGTAAGGGTCTCACCTGTAGGAGCTGAATCAATAATCAGAACATCCCATCTTTTTTCTCGATAATATTGCTCAATCCACAAAAAAGCAGAAGCCTCCTCCATGCCAGGAAGGACTGATAATTCTTCCGCGACAATATTCTTAACACCTCTCCAGCGAAAAATGGTCAACATGAGATGCCGCATATTATCCCAGTGTTTTTTCATGGAATAATAAACATCAAACTCCTGACCCCATAAATTGTCTGCAATCTCAGTCGGCTCCGGGCCTAATTCAACATTCAATGCATCGGAAAGGCTATGAGCAGGATCTGTCGAGACGACCAAGGTTTTATATCCCTTTTTGGCACATTGCCAAGCAGTTGCTGCTGCAGTGGTGGTTTTGCCTACGCCCCCTTTTCCAGTGAATAAGATTATTCTCATTTGTATTATTATAATTTAAGTCATTATCATCAGCCTTGAAAACGCAAAAATCATCAGCAGCGTTAATCTTTATTTGATAATGTAAAATTATAAAATATAAAAACCAATTCAATGCTTTAAAAACCTTTCTCCTAAACTTGTCATCCTTTTTCTCATTCCCAATAAAATGATTATTTTTGGAGCTCAATATCAACTTTTCAATCTTAAAAATGTCATATTAGACAAAGTCTGAAAATAATGGAAACACAAGCTTATTCC
>JBILRD010000385.1:0-2879 GCA_044372845.1 Saprospira sp.
ATCAGTATCAGGAAGACTATGTCAGGGAACATCCAGACGATTTTATTTGCTTTAGCATGCCGGTTAGTTCGAAATTATATAAGGAGAATCGGCTTTTTCCTTTTTTTGATGGGTTGATTCCGGAAGGCTGGTTGTTGGATATAGCTTCCAAAAACTGGAAAATCAATCCGAATGATCGCATGGGACTATTATTGGCTTGCTGTCAAAATTGTATTGGAGCTGTAAGTATTGAACCAATAAAGGAAGAAGATGAATAATAAATGTTTGTATTGTTACGAGGAAATGGACAGAGAGGGAGATTTTCACAAGAAATGTTCCAGATCTTTTTTTGGCATGGACGTAGCTCCACAGATTGATTATTCTATTGATCAAATGGATGAACTTGCCAGGCAGGTAGTACAACGGAGTGTTGCTGTTCCGGGAGTACAGGCAAAATTGTCAATGTCATTATTAAAAGAGTTGAAAAATCATAGCCATTCAAGATTAACCGTTGTTGGGGCATTAGGGGGTCAGTATATTTTCAAGCCACCTTCAGATCAATATATAGAGATGCCCGAAAATGAACATCTAAGTATGAGATTGGCAGAGATATTTGGTATTCCGGTGGTACCATCTTCATTAATTCGTCTCTCTTCAGGAGAATTATGTTATATCACCAAAAGGATTGACCGAAGGCCAATCGGTGAAAAAATCCACATGATGGATATGTTTCAAATTACGGAGGCTTATGACAAATACAGATCTTCGATGGAAAGGATAGCCAAGGCGCTGGATAATTATTCCCATAAAAAACAAATGGATAAAATTCTATTGTTGGAGATGATTGTTTTTTGCTATCTGATTGGAAACAACGACATGCATTTGAAGAATTTTTCGATGATAGAGGATGCTTATGGTTGGTGTCTGGCACCCGCCTACGACTTGTTAAATATAAAAATTCTTATTCCGGAGGATGAGGAGGAGCTAGCGCTGACGCTATCTGGTAAGAAAAGAAAATTCAAAAGAGAACATTTTTTTGAATTTGCTCAAGGTACAGGGCTGAGTGAGAAGCAGATTCAAAATGTTTTTAAAAGATTTACCAAAAGAAAATCAGCTGCAAAGGATTTGATCAATCAATCCTTCCTTTCTGAAAAAATGAAAATAAGGTATAGTGAGTTGATGGAAGAGCGGTACTGGATTTTGGAGAAATAACAAAAGCAGGTGTGAGACCTGCTTTTGGATGGATGATGGGGTGAGTTGATATTATTCTTTTACTAGTTTGTAAAGGAAAGTTTCTACATTAAAAAAAATTAAATTTTATTACAATTTATTGGTAGAACTACATTTTGATTATTTTGTATGGTCCGCTAGAAGACCCTTCTATCTTTAATAAATAAAGACCAGATGCTAGACCTGATAATCTAATAACTGAATTTTCAGAATATATCTGTTGATTCATTATTAATTTTCCAGTACAATCAAATATTTGACAGTTTTTTCCGATAAAACTTAGAGGAGCAATTAGATTAACTTGCTCAAAAGTTGGATTAGGATAAATAATACAACTCTCCTCATCTTTAACAGCAGTTGTAATTTGCGTAATTTGAAGTGCCGATTTGTACTGCCATAATGTATTAATTGGTACAGAATTAACAAATAATTGAGTCCCACCAAAGACATAGGCACTATTAGGGAAGCTGAAAGTACTACCTTGATTACTATTTAATGGAAGAGATTGAACCTGTCTCCAATTATTTGTCAGTGGATTGAATTCATAAATATTACTACTTGAACTTGGCGAAGAAATTGAATTGACTCCTGTACCATAGAAACCTAATGTATTCGTGTTAAATGAAAAATAAGCCCCTGATAAACTTGAACTATAACTTGGTAACAACCCTACAAGAGACCAGGTGTTATTTGAAGGATCATATTTATATAGACTGCCAGATGAAGCAGAATTGAAAATACTTGTATATCCAATTCCATTAATAGCAAAACTTATATTATTATTTGGTGTTCCTGGAATATTCTGTCTAGACGTCCATGAAAATGTTGATGGATTGAATTCAAAAAAACTAGTTCCTAACTGTCCACCTCCAATATATCCTTTACCATTTAAGACAAAGGAAAATCCTTTACTTGTTGCTATGGGTACATTTCCAATAGTTGTCCAGCTATCATTTGAAGGGTCATATTCCCAAAAATCACTAACATACAAATTGTTGCCTGAGGCCCCTGCACCGTAATATATTTTACCATTTATTGAAAAGCCTATTCCAGATAAAAATTTTCCTTGTCCTGGATATTTTGATTTTTGTACCCAACTATTATTTGATGGGTCATATTCAAACATGTAGATTTCAAATAGATCCGCCATACTCAAAGAATTGTTAACAATTCCTCTGTATTGAAATAATGCATAACCTTTGTTACCAATTGTCGTAGAAAATCCAAAATTTTGCTTAATTCCACCATGAACAGCCTTAATTTCCCAGCTGTCAGTTGTTGGAGAATATTTTAAATTAGCCTCTCTGCCGTAACTACCATTGTTCCATACTCCAAATCCTTGACAAGCTTGATAATATCCTCCTGTTATATAATAACCATAACCATTAACTGTAGCAGTTACTCCATTTGATATTTTTCCTAGGTTCATATCAGATTTTTGTATCCAACTGTCAGTAGTGGGAGAATAAGCCCAAACCTCATCAAGTGTAGTTACTGCACTATTACATGGGTCTGCTCCTCCTTGTAAGTTAGCAGGATTCAACTGCCCTCCACAAACATATATTGTATCCCCGATTGCAAAAGATTCAGAATAATATCGATATGTAGGTATTGAAGATTTTTGGGTCCATAAATTAGTTTCAGGGTTGTACTCATAATTTATTCCAGTT
>JBILRD010000387.1:0-2873 GCA_044372845.1 Saprospira sp.
TTTAAAAAAGGAAGTCCCGATTCTGAAGAAGAAATATGGATACCCATTCAACAATAAAATTTCTAAACAAATGAAAAAAATACTTTGCTTATCGTTAGTTGTACTTTTTAGTTCAACATTTTACGCTCAGGAGGCAGATTTCAAAAAACTCGACCAGTATTTTGATCTATTAGAAAAGAACAACAGGTTCATGGGATCGGTAGCCTTAGCCAAAAATGGAAAGATTATTTATGAAAGGAATATTGGATATACTGATGTTGAAAATCAAATAAAATCTGATATCAATACAAAGTACCGAATCGGTTCTATTTCAAAAACATTTACCGCTGTTTTGGTTCTAAAAGCTGTTGAAGAAAAAAAGCTTAGCCTTGATCAAACCCTGGATAAATATTATCCTCAAATCAAAAATTCAGCCAAAATCAGCATCTCAGATTTATTGTACCATCGTTCCGGAATCAATAATTTTACCGACCAGGAAGATTATCTGAGCTGGAATACAGTTGCCAAATCAGAAAAGGACATGTTGGACATTATCATCAAAGGAGGAATTGATTTTCAACCGAATACAAAATCAGAATACTCCAATTCAAACTATCTGTTATTGTCTTATATTCTTGAAAAAGTATATAATGAAAAATTTGCTAATCTGTTGAATGACAAAATTGTAAAAGTTCTAAAACTAAAAAATACCTATATAGGAACAAAGATCAGAACCAATTTTCAGGAAGCTTATTCCTATAAATTTGTCCAGCAATTTGAATTAGAACAGGAAACAGATATGTCAATCCCTATCGGAGCCGGAGCTGTTGTATCCAATCCAAAAGATCTGACAATATTTGCAGATGCTCTGTTTAATGGTAAATTGATTTCTAAAAAAAGTCTGAAGCTCATGAAAACGGTCAACGGCAGTTTTGGAATGGGGCTTTTCGTATTGCCTTTCTATGACAAATCGGGCTATGGTCATACCGGAGGAATAGATGGTTTTAGCTCTATTTTTGGTTATTTTGAAAAGGATAAAATAGCTTATGCTCTCAACTCCAACGGTACAAGAATTAATAACAATGACATCTCTATAGCTGTTTTAAGTGCGGCCTTTGGAAAATCTTTTGACCTGCCCAGTTTTGAAAACATCCAACTAACATCTGAAGACCTGGATGTATATCTTGGCGAGTATAGCAGTGCAGCTATTCCAATAAATATTAAAATTACAAAATCTGGAAACAGTTTAATTGCTCAAGGCAGCGGTCAACCCTCTATCACTTTGGAGTCAAGTTCAAAACATACTTTTAGATTTGATCAAGCAGATCTTTTAATGGTATTTGATCCAGAAAAAAATGAGATGACGCTAAAACAGGCTGGCGGCGTTTTTCTGTTTAAAAAGATCTAGAAGACTATTATGAGAATTCTTGCTATCTCTGATGTTCACGGCTGCGCCAAAACACTGGATGCACTTTTAGACCAAGTTGGGTTGACAAAATCGGATCAACTTTTCTTTCTGGGTGATTTTATCGACCGGGGTCCATCCTCCAAAGCGGTCTTGGATATTTTATTTAAATTATCGGAAGATGGTTATAATATTGAGTTACTCAGAGGAAATCATGAACAGATGATGTTCGAGGCGCCTCAAAGTTTTGAAAAATCTCAAATCTGGTTGAGAAATGGTGGACGAGAAGTGATGGAAGAATTTAATGCTTTGAACTTTACAGACATAGCGGATAAGTATTACAATTTGATTGAAAGGATGCACTACTACTTGGAATCAGAAGAATTTATTTTTGTCCATGCTGGATTTAATCTCAACACTGATAATCCTTTTGAAGATAAAAAATCGATGTTATGGATTAGAAAATGGGAGGAACAGGACTATCTTCCATTTATTCAAAAAAGAACCGTCATACATGGACATACACCACAAACAGCGGATAAAATCATAAAAAGAATGGAAGAACTAAATCAATATCAGGTACTAAATATTGATAATGGCTGTTCTTATACTTTTGAAGGTATGGGACAACTCTGTTGTGTAGACCTTAGCAATCTAAATTTATATTTCCAAAAAAATATCGATATCTGATTTCCTAAATTTAATTATCTTATTTTTGATACATAATCAACAATTTAATTGAATAACAATTATTAAACTTTAAAGCTAAACCCATGATTTATCTATCAGAAATAAATGAGGATTTTTTTACAGTCGGCGAGATTGTTTTTAACGAAGAAATGGAAAGTTCATTCTCAGATCAAGAAATTAAATGGACAGATCTAAAAAGCGTTAAATTCAGTAAATCCAAAGAAGATGTTGTTGTTACCCTAAAAGATGATAACAATTTTATTATCCCTACAGACACTTCAGGTCTTATAGGTTTCTTAAAATATTTGCCTGCAGCCTATAATGATGAGGAGCAAACAAAATATCTGAATCAAATTTACAGCGAAATGACTTCCTGTAAGGTTTGTGGCAATATTGCTGTCTGGAAAAACCAGTGCAATGTTTGTCATTGCGATCAGGATGATGTAACAAGTTCTGATGCGGATGAAGAACTAAACAATGTTATTGTTGAACAATTACAGTTGTTTGCAACCTACGAAGAAGGAGAGCCTATCGATTGGGACTTCCCTAATGATCCAAAATTTGAAAGGAATCCAAATTGGAAATTGTTGGTAACTGAAAAAGAAATTTTAGACTTCAGCAGAGAAAATAGCTGGGAATAAATAACACTACTTACCAACTAATATTTTCAGGACAGAGGGCAGCAGACTAAACTCTGCTGTTCCTGATCCTATGACTTCTCCGTCCACTTCTAACAGCGTGTTCTCATTTGCTTTTATTTCAATATACTGTCCTCTGAATTGATGGACTTCCCTGTTTT